>JAEOSO010000076.1 GCA_016840315.1 Candidatus Borrarchaeota archaeon
AGTTGATTTAGGTGTAACCTCGATTGAAGAGTTAGCTGCGCTTGAAGTAGATGTAATACCTGAAACAGCAGATGTATCAACTAAATCGTTGAGAAAATGGATTAAGAACGCACAAAAGCACCTTGAAAAAGAAATGGAGGAGGAGGAAGAGGAAAAGGAAGAAGAAATTGATCTTACGGACTTGGAAGCAGAACTAGAAGCAATTGGAGATGAAGAAACAGAAGAAGAAGTCGAAGACTAGCCTCTTTCCTCTCCACCTTAAAAGGAAGGAGTCTCCAGAGGCGATTCCAATGAGGGTTAACGTAACACAAAAATAGTTGGTGAAACTAAATATGGCAAAAAAAATTAAGATAATTACAGAAGCAACGGATATAGTAATTGCAGAGCTATCTGAGAAAAACGTAAAGACAGCTGAAGCCATTTGGAATGCACTTCCCTTTGAAGCAAGTGCAAATACCTGGGGTGATGAGATCTATTTTAGTATCCCCGTAGAAGCAGGTGAGGAAAATGCTCAGGAAACCGTTGACATGGGAGATCTTGGCTATTGGCCTCCTGGAAACGCCATGTGTATCTTTTTCGGACCAATGCCTATGAGTAAGGGTAACGAAATACGACCCGCAAGTCCAGTGAACGTTTTCGGCAAGATAACTGCTGATCCAAAAGTTTTCAAGCAGGTTCGTTCTGGTAGTAAAATTCGAGTAGAAAAAGCCGAGTGAACGACTGTCACAAGCAAAAAACAACTTAATTCTCAATTGACTTAATTATGCCAATCCCTTTTGTTCTCCCTTCACGAAATAGGATTTTTTGGCCTTCCATGAGGTATTCTTTTTTATATTTGAAGCGAAATTTCACTTGAGCACGTTGACCTGTTCTTAGTGGATCTTCGGACATTTCTATTATTTTTGCGGTTTGTCGTACAGTGTTAACATGTATTACTGCTTCATATCCCATTCGTATTGTTGTAGGATGATACAAAACGAAGATATTAGCCGAAAACGCTCTAGCTGTTGGAGGATCTTCCATTTGTGTTAAAATCATCCCTTTTCTAACTTCATCATAACTAATACCATGAAGTGCAAATGTTCCGCTTTGTCCAGCATGTAAATGCCTGACATTCAACCGCTTGTATTGAATTGATCGGATTTTGGTTTCTTTAAACAATTCCCCTCCAGAAAAGGGGCCAATCTTTATTGTATCGTTTGTATGTATTGTTCCTCGATTTATTGTACCACTAGCTACCGTTCCGACACCAGGCACGCTGAACACTTCGTCTATATAAAGTAGGAAATCGTCATCTACGTATTCGCCCCATTTTAAGCGAACAGGAACAAGATTGAGAAAGTCCCGTAATAAGTCAAATCCTTCTCCAGTTACACATGATACCAAGAAGACAGGAGCAACGCGGCCGGTTGGCATATGCTTTGAAGCTACCACGATATCATCAGAATTCTTGATGATCATCGGAATCTTATCAACGCCTGGTAATTTCAATACAGATTTCACTTGGTTCATAGTACGTTTTGTTATCTCGATGTCTACTAAATCAATCTTATTCACAACAACTATTATAGGAATTCTTAAGGCCGTTGAGACGCCAAGATGTTCTTTAGTCATCCTAAGAACGCCAGCATTCGCTCCAATGACAAGAAGGCTGTAATCTGGTGCATATCCGGAGAGTCCAAATATTGTAGTTTTAAGGTAGCGCTCATGCCCTGCTAAATCTACGAATGAAATTATTTTCGAGCTATTTGCAGTTATTTCATCCATTGTTAATGGGGAAACTGAAGCAGAGGGCGAATAATTAACAATGAGTCCCTTTGCATCAAAACCTAGCACCTGGTGGGATACTGAACTTGTCCTACCACTTTCTATTTCATGAAGATGCCTCAAAACCTTTAACCGTGCAGAGCCACGTCCATTATCTAATTCACCAGCGATTAGACATCCTACAATTGTACTTTTCCCTGAATCTACATTGCCAACCGTATCGATTGTGATATCGATAGGAAGATCTTCGACGCCTACAATTCTTCTAACAAGATATTCACCGACTTTGCCTTGTTCACCATCTCTAATACGTATTCTAGAGATTTTTGCATTGATCAATTCGGCTATTTCTTTTAGAGTCTCCTCTGATTCTTCAAGTTCAGTTTCTGATATTCCAATAAGCCTTCCATTATCTTCTACGCCTATTAAATAGATCGCCTCGCCGCCACCTTCGATCACTCTATACAACATTTGTGTAGCCAAACTTTCTCGTTTTTCCGATGAAATATCCGTTAATCTGAGCTTGTATTCGACGTTGCCAGTTTCTCGTTCTTTCGTTCTTTTCAAGAATTGTAACTCTCCTGTATTCACATTCAAGCATGCGCGGTGGTTTATTAAATTCTACAAGAGTTCTATACGATCTCATTTCAAACAATAAATTTTCTAAGATTTTTTTATTATTTCTCCCTATCCATTTTAAGTTAAGTTAATTAAAGTAGCATTGTGGTTAAAGTATTGAGCCCAATTTAAATAGATGACACTGTTCATTAATTAGTGTCTGAATTGCTCCTAGTAAAGAAATAAAAATTAATGAAATGATGTGTATGTGAGGTTTGGCGATGATTGATACATTTGGCGATATGAGCTCGTTAAAATGCTTTTTCGAGCCAAAAACTGTTGCAGTTATCGGTGCATCTTCCACAATAGGTAAGATTGGAAATGTGATTTTTCAGAATTTTGCGATGGGGCATCATTTTAAAGGAAAAGCATACCCTGTAAATCCTCGTTTAGATGAAATTCTTGGTATAAAATGCAGTGCGAGTGTCAAAGATATTCCAGATGAAATAGATTTAGCGGTTATTGCAATTCCTGCTAAATTTGTCCCTCAAGTAATGCAAGAATGTGGCGAAAAGGGCGTTAAGTGTGTTATCGTCATATCCGCTGGATTTTCTGAGATTGGGGGCGAGGGGACACTTCTTGAACAAGAGATAATACAAATCACCAAAAAGTTTCATATGAGGCTAATTGGTCCCAACTGCATTGGTGTTTTTGATGCTAACACTAATGTCGACACAATTTTTTTGCCTGTAGTTCGGATGTCGAGACCAAAACTAGGTCAAATCGCCATTGTGAGTCAGTCAGGAGCTTTTATGAGCTCATTGCTGGACTGGACGGCTGCGGAGGGCTTAGGTCTTAGCAAAGCGATCAGTATCGGAAATAAAGCTGATGTAGACGAAAGTGACATGTTTCAATATCTGTCAGAAGACCCTCTCACAAAAGTCATAACTGCCTACGTCGAGAGCATTAAGAATGGCAATAAATTTATTCAGATAACAAAAAGGATAACTAAGCAGAAACCAATAATCATCATGAAGGCTGGAAGGACTAAGGGAGGTGCTTCTGCTGCTGCTTCACATACGGGGGCTCTAGCGGTTTCAGATGAAGTGATCGATGCAATATTTAAGCAGGTGGGACTTATCCGTGTTGAGAATTCTGAACAAATGCTTGACCTAGCAAATGCCTTAGCCTTTCAACCTTCCACCAAAGAAGGTGGCGATAGGATCTTGGTTGTAACAAACGGAGGAGGAGCTGGAGTTATGGCAGTAGACAAACTAGAAAAACTGGGATTAAATGTTCCTGCACTTTCAAAAGATCTACAGAATCAATTAATGCAGCATTATCCACCTTATTGCGTTGTACATAACCCTGTTGATTTAAGCGGAGACACAGACGCAGAAAGATATCGTATTGCCTTGGAACTTGGACTTCAGTCCAATGAAGTTGATGCAGCCTTAGTAATTCTCCTGTTTCAAACCCCTTCTCTAGAAATTGAGGCAGTAGAAGTTGTACAGAACGCACAAAGATTCAAAAAACCTATTGTTGTAGCTTGTGTTGGAGGAGAACTTGCAGCTGTTTTTTCGCGCAAGCTTGAGAAGTTCGATATACCCGTTTATCCGATCCCTGAACGTGCAGCTTTTGCAATGTGGGGACTCGTACAATATGGAAAATGGCTGCACCATGTTGAGTAATTTATTGGCAAAAAGGCAAAGCTAAACGTGTCATCGATGAAAGAAAAGAAAAATAATCACTAAAATATGTTTGTTAAGCGCTTTTTTCCTTTTTCTTCATCTTCGGTGTTTTTTGCGTGCTTCATCTAAATTTCTTTTCGCAAAACTGTGATTTGGATCGATTTTCAAGACATTCTCGTAACATTCAATCTCTTTAGAATGACTTCCCAGCTCTCCATAGGTGATTCCCATATTATACCATGCATCTAAATACTCTGGTTTAATTTCTACGGCTTTAAGAAAGAATTCAAGCGCCCTATTATGCGCACCCAACTTTCTGGAAACATTACCCATATTAAGCCATGCCTTGGTGTAATTAGGATTGATTTCTATGGCATTTTGATAACTTTTAATGGCATAATTGTAATCACTTAAAAGTCCGAAAATAACTCCCATGTTAAACCATGCTTTTTCAAAATCAGGGTTGATTTCCACAGCTTTTTGATAAGATTCAATAGCATTATTATACTCGCCCAAAACTCCGTAAACTAGCCCCATGTTGAAATATGCTTTTTCATCCTCAAGGTTAATGTTCCCAGCTCTATGGTAGTAGTCAATGGCCTTATCGTATTCACCTAACTCTCCAGCAGCTAATCCCATGTTGAACCAAATTCCTGCATCCGCAGGGTTGATTTTTACTACTTTTTGATAACATTCAATCGCGTTCTCGTACTCACCTAACTCTCCGTAAATCCAGCCCAAATGATACCATGTATTTGTATCTTCAGAATTGATATTCACTACTTTTTGATAGCAGTCAATGGCCTTACGGTGCTCGCCTTGCGCTTCATAAATTACTCCCATGCTGTACCATGCTTCTGTATCCTCAGGATTTAGTTCTACTACCTTATACAAGCATTCAAGAACTTTTTCGTGCTTGCCTAACCTCTGGTAGCAATCAACAGCCTCTTTATATTTGTTTAATGCTTCATAAGCCACTGCCATGTGATTTAAAGCCTCTTTATTTTCTGGATTGATAGTTACTGCCTTCTGGTAGCAAACAATAGCTTTAAAACGCTCACCTAAATTCTCGTACGCAACACCCATATGTATCCATGCATCAGTGTATCTGGGATTGATTTCCACTGCCTTTTGGTAGGATTCAATCGCGTTCTCGTACTCTTGTTTCTCGTTATAAGCCCATCCCATGCTAAACCATATTTTTATATCATTTGGATCAATTTTCAATGCTTTTTTATAAGTATCAATAGCTTTCTTATACTCATTCATATTCTCATACGCTAATCCCATGTTGTATAAAGCACCAGTGTGTTTAAAATTGAAGTATAAGGCTCTTTGATAGCATTCAATAGCCTTTTTGTACTTGCCTAACTTGTAGTAAGCAACACCCATGTTGAGCCATGCCGCAATATGTTTAGATTTGACTCTTACAACTTCTTGATAAAATTCAATAGCTTTCTTGTACTCCTCTAATGCAAAGTAAGCCTTTCCCATGCCGAACCATGCTTGAACATTCACATTCTGTGGATCGGTAGTTACAGCCTTTTCATAGTCTTCAATGGCCTTTCTGTATTGTCCTCTGTTGTGATAAACACCGCCTCTTTTCAAGTAGTCTTCTGCTTCCATCCGCGTGATAACTCCTACATCATTCGCCAATATTTTGAACAATAAAGCTACATAAGGACATCTTTGATTTTTTGCATTTATTTGCACGTATTCGTTCTAATTAAGCATTTTGGTGAACCTCAAAAGTAATTATTCCAGTAGTTGGAAATAATAGGCTTATTAAGCAATATAACAAGTTCTTTAACATAGATTGATCAATTGGAAGGACTAAAATGGATAATGAGCAGTTTCCATATCTTTGGAAATATGGAAAAATCTATAAAACTTCAAGATGAACAATGACCAATACATCTGACATTCCATTTGTTACAGGTCTGAGAATTCATGACACCTATACATAATATTCTTCTAATCAAAAATGAACGTTGTATATACAACTACAAAACAGGAACAAAGAAGAGCTTAGATGAAGATATGTTTAGTGGGTTACTTGACACGATGTTTCAAATGGGACGCCTAATATTTCATAAAAAAATCAATAAGATATCTTTTCATGATGTTCGCGCAGCCTTTCAGCCTCTTAGTCTTAATAGGGAAATCTTCATCGGTATTGTTGAAGATGCTGAGGATGATATTGCCACTAAAGATGGTGTCGAATTGCTTTTGAAGGAAGCCTCAAAAGTTCTTTATCCAATTATCTCACTTCTTGAGCAGAAAAGGATTAATCCAGACGCAATCGAAAAAATACCATGGATCGCAGAAGAGATCACAACCGCTCTTGAGAAAGCACTCCATAAGATTCCTTGCGCATACTTAATAAAGAAAAGAATGGGAAGATATTACTGCAACTTTGTAAAGAAATCTCTTGGTCAATCAAATGAGGTGTGCAACTTACGTGACTTAAAGAGGTGTGCGTACTTACAAGATTAATCATTCTAAGATGATATCTAATCTCGTTTTTTACCAATAATATTTGCAAAAATGACATATATGTACTTTTTTCTTCCAGTGTTCGTAAACAGGAGTTTAACATGAAAATTACTGGAGAATTGCACAAAGGTGTGTTTTTGGAGCGGTTAAATCGCTTTGTTGCTAAATTTAGATAATTAACTACCATCGGTTGGATCATCATGAATTCAAGAGAACGTGTTTTAACAACTTTTCGATTTAAAGAACCAGACCGAGTTCCTCTTTTTGAAGCATGGATTGAAGGAGAGATTATGGATAAAATAGGCAGTGGAGATCCTTATAAAACCCGTGAAAGGCTCAGTCTAGATTGCATGCCAATTGCAGTTGGACATCCTAAAACCACTAATGCTTGGAGAACTGGGATAGATGAATGGGGACGGATTTTTAAAGATCATTGGTATTTGGGAGGCGTTGTAAAGACCTTAGATGACGTAGAAAAATATTCACCACCATTAGAGTACGCAGAAGCATGGTTTCCCTCTGAAATGATGAAAGAATCTAGAAAAAGATATGGGGAAACTCATGCAATTTATTATGCATTCCATGATGTATGCTTCGTATTAAGCTACATGAGCATGGGGATACAGAATTTCTTTGTTGCGATACACAGAAATCGGGAGTTGGTGGAAGCTTTAATAAGACGGAGCACCGACTGGTCCATTGCAATGATTGAGCAGGCTAATGCTGCTGAAGTGGACTTTATTATGGTCGGTGACGATGTAGCTGATAGTAAAGGTCCCATGATCTCTCTCGAAACGTTTCGCGATATAGTACTCCCAAGATATAAAGAAATTGTAGCCGCTTCCGAAGTTCCACTTATATGGCACTCTGATGGGCAGATTGAACCATTACTTCCCTTTATAATCGAAGCAGGGTTCGCAGGAGTTCATGCACTTGAACCTGATGTCGGAGTAAATATGGGTAGGGTTAAGGAACTGTATGGTAATAAATTAGTCCTAGCTGGAAACCTAGATGTTACGAATGTTCTTACCAAGTCCGATCTAGGGTTAGTTCGTAAGGACGTTGAGCGCTGTATCAAACAAGGCGCACCAGGAGGAGGATATTTATTTTCTTCATCAAATAGCCTCTTTGAATCTATGCACATCGAATCAATTCTTGAGGCTTATCGCTATGCTCAAGAAATCGGTTATTATTGATGACTGAGGACAATCAATTCTAGTTAAAATATTTTTTTTCAGCTATGACTATTTTCTCTTTATAATTGCTCCGCAAGAAGACCACGAACCATTAAATTCCAATAATAAGAATTATTGCGAATGTTATAAGACCTGCAACGACCATCTTCAATCCTGAGACAATTAAATTGTCCTTTGAAATCCTCCCTAGAAATATTCCTAACATAAAAAGTATTCCAATTATCAGAACCATTGATACTTCCATTGCACGTCTAATAGCAAATATCGCGAACATAGAGAGATATATGGGAACTAGTGAAATCTGTGCTGCAACAAAAGGTGCTAATCCATCAATAATTGCTACATAGTACGAC
>JAEOSO010000077.1 GCA_016840315.1 Candidatus Borrarchaeota archaeon
CGTTTTATTATTGGCAACGTCCTGAATTCGCACGCCGACCACTTCATAGACAACATCACCAAAAAGGACACATTCGCCCTAAATTTGGAGGGACGAAAAATGGCGGTCATTTTAAAAAAGGAGATTATGTCGAGGCAGAAAAAGCGGGCCAGACCTACCGAGGATGGGTATGCGGATTACCGACCGAAAAAACACATAAAATCGGCGTTATGGATGCGTTCGGTAAGCGCATCGGACAATTTACACCCCGCAAGGTGAGATTACTATGTCGAAGTACAGGCATAATGTGGAGAACATAAAGGACGGCGAAGTCCTCCCCCACCTTTCGGAAGGGGACTCCTTCGCCCAATCAGTTGAAAATTTTTATCCTACCTGAGTCATCCAAAATTTTTAGGTCATTATGATAATCAGACCATGTATGAACAGAATATAGAGTATATAGAGCGAATATAGTCTACCGTAGAAGAATATAATCTAAAAAGAAAAACTTCAAAAAATAAAGAGACGAGAACTTCAATGTTATTTGAGGCATCATTTTGCCTTTCAACCTTACTCAATTTACAGATAGAATCAAAAGTTTGACGTTTGCAAATTATAAAAAAATCAAATATTAAAGAATATAGACTAAAAGGAAAAATTTAAAAAACTAATGACATAAGAAAATCAATGATATTTGAGAAAGTATCGCATCTTTCAACCTTACTCAATTTACAGATAGAATCAAAAATTTGACTTTTGTAAATTATGAAATAATCAAGCAGAAATGGAGAATGACTCCTCTATCTGCCTTGAACTCGTTTCATTAAGGTTCTGAACTTCAAAGATCATTTTTGAAAATAAATGCTCATGTTACAAAATAAGGTGAAAAATTAATGTCTAAGAAACATGTATTTTACTTTGGATCCGGTAATGCAGATGGTAATGCTACCACTGCCATGAAAAACCTATTAGGAGGCAAAGGAGCGAATTTAGCTGAAATGACCCATTTAGGGATTCCTGTGCCGCCTGGTTTTACTATTTCAACTGAGGTGTGTACTCATTACTATCTTCAGAAGGAATACCCCCAAGGTTTAGAAAAACAAGTGATGGAAGCGCTTCATAAAATAGAGGCGGCAATGAATAAGAAATTTGGTGATCCAGAAAACCCTTTGCTTCTTTCAGTACGTTCTGGTGCTCGCGTTTCTATGCCAGGTATGATGGACACTGTATTGAACCTAGGATTAAACGATAAGGCTGTTCAAGGACTAATCAAACAGACCAATGATAGTCGCTTTGCGTTTGATAGTTATAGACGTTTTGTGACTATGTATGGGGACGTTGTTTTAGGGCTTAAACCAGAATCTGAGGAAGAAATAGATCCATTCGAAGAAATTCTTGAAGCCAAGAAAAGGGCTTACGGCGTAAAATATGATACAGAACTTCCAGCGGAAGCGCTCCAAGAATTAGTAAATAAGTTCAAGGAACTCATTAAAGAGAAAACGGGTGAGCCGTTCCCTGAAGAACCCATAGAGCAGCTATGGGGTGCAATTGGAGCAGTTTTCGGATCATGGGATAATGAACGTGCAAAAGTATATCGCAAATTGAACTATATCCCTGATGATTGGGGTACTGCTGTAAATATTCAAACGATGGTTTTTGGCAATATGGGCGAAGCCAGTGCCACTGGTGTTTTATTTTCCCGTAATGCAGCCACTGGAGAGAAAAAACTCTATGGTGAATACTTGATCAATGCCCAAGGTGAAGATGTGGTAGCAGGAGTGCGTACCCCTAAAGAAATTGAAAATCTTAAAAACAATGAACTTATCGGTCACTGCTATGAGGATTTAATGAAAATCGCTGATAAATTGGACCTTCACTATCGAGATATGCAGGACATGGAGTTCACAATTCAAAAAGGTAAGTTATGGATGCTACAAACCCGTACTGGAAAAAGAACAGGTTTCGCTGCCTTCAGAATTGCATATGAATTGGCAATAAAAGAAAACCTCATTACGAAGGAAGAAGCACTATTACGTGTAGATCCCAATCAGTTAAACCAGTTATTAAGACCAATCTTTAATATTGAAGAAAAAAATAAAGCAGTTCAAGAAAAACGCTTACTAACTAAGGGCTTAAATGCTGGTCCTGGAGCTGCCACTGGACGTGTTGTCTTTACAGCTGCTGACGCCGAGAAATATAAGGAAAAGGGCGAAGAGGTTATTTTAGTTCGTCATGAGACTTCTCCTGAAGATATCAAGGGTATGGAAGCAAGTATAGGAATTTTAACGGCTAGAGGAGGCACTACTTCTCATGCTGCTTTAGTTGGTCGCCAAATGGGGAAGGTATGTGTAGTAGGTGCTGGTGAAATCAGAATCGACTACAAAAAACGCCAATTTGAAGTAAATGGGAATATAATTAAAGAAGGCGACTGGATATCCCTCGATGGAACAACAGGCGAAGTAATTGAGGGCGTTATAGAAACGAGCCCGTCAGAAGTTGTAGATGTAGCGATTAACAAAACACTGTCTCCAGAAGAATCAGAAACTTATCAAATATACTCCACTTTTATGAAATGGGCTGATGAATATCGACACCTGGAAATCTGGGCTAATGCAGATTTGCCTAACCAAGCTGTCAATGCTGTAGCGTTCGAAGCGGAAGGTATTGGTCTCTGCCGAACAGAGCATATGTTCTTTAACGGGTCAAGGATAGACGCTATGAGAGAAATGATTCTGGCAGAAAATACAACAGATCGTCGCAAGGCTCTTGAGAAACTACTTCCTATGCAAAAAGCAGACTTTATTGGACTTTATAAGATCATGAACGGCCTTTCAGTTACTATCAGAACTCTTGACCCTCCTTTGCATGAATTTTTGCCTCACGATGAAGCAGAACAAAAAGACTTGGCTGAAAAACTCAGTATGCCTTTCGAAAAAATTCACACACGAATAGACTCACTTCGTGAGTCTAATCCTATGCTGGGTTACCGAGGTTGCAGACTAGGAATTAGTTACCCTGAAATTACAGAAATGCAAGTACGTGCCATACTGGAAGCTGCCTGTGAGGTCAAAAAAGAAGGTATTGAGGTCAAACCAGAAATCATGATTCCTCTTGTGGGTCATATCAATGAACTCAAAATGCAGGAAGAAATAGTCCTAACTGTTGCCAAAGAAGTCTTTGAGAAATATGGATTTGATGTGGATTACAAGGTTGGAACAATGATAGAAGTTCCCAGAGCAGCGATTACAGCTGATAAAATAGCTGAAGTAGCTGAATTCTTTAGCTTTGGAACGAACGACTTGACTCAGACAACTCTTGGAATCTCTAGGGACGATGCTGGTCAATTTTTGCCAATCTACGTAGAAAAGAAAATCTTACCGGAAGATCCTTTCCAAACTCTTGATCAAACTGGTGTGGGTAAATTAATGGAATGGGCTGTTGAAAAAGGTCGCTCAACCCGACCAGATCTAAAAATCGGAATTTGTGGCGAACATGGCGGTGATCCCAAAACTGTCGAATTTTGTCACCGAATCAATCTTGACTATGTTAGTTGCTCACCGTTCCGTATCCCTATCGCTAGATTAGCTGCTGCGCAGGCAGTTCTGAAAGAAAAACAAATCCAAAGTCCGCCATCACACACGTCGAGTGCTGTAACTGTCGCACAAACTGCCTAAACACAGTAAGTCACATTTAGAAAAACCGAAAGGGCCTAACTTAAAGTAGGCAAAGAGAACACCTAAATATTCTATTTTTTTCTTTCTATTGATCTAGATTGAAGAACGCTAGAAATCTACTCAAGCGCATTTAAACCCTTGTTTTCTTGAGCCTTAAACAAAGCGAACAGGCAAATTCTAAAGAAGGGCGAGATTCGGCAATTGATGAATGGACAAATTGAACCCTTAATATTCGTCCTCTACGACTCACTAGCTGTACATCTTACTCCAATCTCCGCAAGTTTTGAAAGAATCGTCGATTATTCTGCCGATATTGCTGAGGTTGTGATTAATCGAGGGATAAAAGAAGAGGAAGCGTAAAAGGATTTTCTCTCTTGGTTAAAAGAACTTTTTGAGACATTCTTTACATTGGGAATGAGAAAATGAATAGTAACCTAAGGTTCATCACTCTCCTTTTTCGTGATGACAAATAACAAAATGCATACTAACGCCACAATTCCCATGATGGCCGGAATCGCAAAGGGAATGTATTCTCCAAAAATGACGTGCCCAAATAAAGTAAACAACTGGACAGAGCGAAACTGATCATATGACCATGGACCAATGAGAGAACCAGAGATCATTCCTAGGTCAAAAAACATTTCAATTCGTCCAAATATTTGTCCTCGTCGAGCATGTGGAACTTGATCTGCTTGCAGGGCTCGTAGAGCGGGTTGGCTTACATTAAAACCGACTGATCTGACGCCCATCACACCTGTTACGTTTGCAGTAGTTTGAGAGAAAGCTGGTATTAATACAGTCGCGGTTCGTGAGCAGATCATGCCTACTGTAATTAGTGGTTTTCTACCAATTTTGTCACTCATCTTACCGGCAGGGAAGTTTGCTAGAATACCAACAAGACCGGCAGTTGAGAATATAATGCCAATCTCAAGTGGAATTATTTGATATTTGTCAGTTAAGTAAATCGGCAGTAATGGTTCGAGAAACGCCCACGAAAAACCGTTTGCAAATGCGGCGAAGAAGAATACGTAGAGATTTCTTCTCAAGCGCCTAGGTAATTTAGTTGCCTTTTCTTCACCAGGTTTGTCAATCTTTAGAGGTATATCGGAAATTTGTTGTTTAATCCCTTTTCCACGGGTTTCTGCAACGCAAAGTCGTACAATAACAAGTGAAAGTAAAGAAAGCGCAAAAACTATATAGAATGGGAAACGAAACGAGTCTGCAAGTGACATGTTAAGCGTATTAAAGGCATAATGTTGGGCTAGACCCCCTATGGCGGGTCCAGCTACCCATCCAGCGTTAGTAAAAGTGAAAAACATGCTAAGTGCTTCGCCTCTCTTCTTAGGAGAGATTTGATCAACCAAACATGCCTCGCTTGGCGACCAAACAAAAGCGGAGGCCATTCCCCAGAAGAAATCCAGTACTAGCATATGAAGCCAGTGTTCAACAAAAAACATCACAATAGAGATAATTGCATATCCTAATGCACCAAGGTTGATGATTAGCTTGCGTCCATAAGTATCTGAAAGTTTCCCTGCCCTATCGTTGAATAACACTCGCCCAACGATGAAAGCTGTAACAAGGAAGCCAACATGCCATATTTCAGCACCTAATTCCATAGCAAACAACGGAAAATATGGCAAAGTCAATCCAAAGCCAAGATTTACTACAAATGATGAGATTGCAAGAGAAATTACGCTACCCGTGTAAACTTTTTCTTTGAAGCTAGCTGCAGATTCCATGATATTTCGCTCGTAGAACAGTATCATTTATTTAACAGTGTTTCAGAGGTTGATAAAACAAAAGTGCGGATTTCTTAGATCTCTTCAAGATAAAGGATATACGTCAAGAAGACATACATTATTTAAAGGTTTTGCAGAATGTATTTCCAGCTACGCAAACTAAAAGGATGTCTACGGACATACCTCCATGCCGAACGAATTGCGAAATATTTGTCGTAACGTTCACGTAATTTATTTATTTCTGACTCAGAGTACATTCCTGCAACAACACTAAATAAAGGTGCACGTGATTCAGATTCAACATTTGCTAATGGATTATAATAATCATATCCCTTTAATCCGGCCATTTCTTCAATTTCTGTTCCTGGGAACACATATAATGTGCTAAATTTGATTTTTGCATCGTACTTATGAAACAGTCGTTTTGCAAATTCAAATGTTCGCGTTTTTGATTCTTCAGTTTCTTGTGGAACACCAACGAGGAAATATAAGTGAGGTGAAATATCTGCCTCTCGGGTCAACTTTATTACTTTTTCGACCTCTTCAGGTGTTTGTTTTTTGTTTAAAAGTGACAAGGTCTCTTGATCTGCACTTTCTCCGCCATATTTTAGTAAAACGCATCCTGAACGGTTCATCAATTCAAGAAGCTCAGGTGTAATGCCGTGAATACTCGTTTTAGCGCTCCATTTAATATCCAGTCCCCTTTTTAATAATTCATTGCAAATTTCTTCTACCCATTTCCTATCAACGTTGAAAACAAAGTCTCCAAATTTGATTCCAGGTCTACTGAATTGCTCGTGTATATATTCTATTTCATCTACAACCTTTTTTGGATCGCGCTTTCTCCAGCGTCTCCCCCAAATATTTGATGTGCAAAAAGCGCAATTAAAGGGACATCCCCGAGATGCAAAAACTGTATAAGCAGGCCAGATACCTCGATGAGAGGAGATATCCATATAGTATTTTTCTATATCTACAATATCACGAGCCGGCCATGGGATACTATCCAAATCACCAATCAACTGTCGTGGCGCAGTTCTTACAACATTTCCATCTTCTTTATAGCAAATTCCATTGACTTCTTTTAGAGATCCTCCTCGCTCGATCGTGGATAGTAACTCTAGAAATGTTTGTTCTCCTTCTCCTATAACTGAAATATCAACAAATGGATGTTTAGTTAGAGTTTCAGGGGTCCCAGAGGCATGAGGTCCACCAAATACTATGGGAATAGCAAGTTCATCTTTACATATCTGAGCAGTTTCAAGTGCTTCATTAATGCCTGTCGTCATACTGGTAATTCCAATAACATCAGCGCCAGATTTGCCGATAATAGTTCGAAGGTTGTTCCAAATCTTATCATCGAATACATCAACAATTTGTACTTCATGCTCGTACGCCTGCAGATAGCTTGCAAGATACATGAGACCCATCGGTTCCCCAAAGACATTCATATACTTCTCTGTCGTAAATAGACGAGACTTAATGCGAACCTCTTCAGCGTGAAAGACTGGCGGGTTGATCAAAAGAACTTTCAAAGTCAATCCCTAGCCGATTAAATGAAATACGTTCCACTTATTTAGCTGATATATATCAAAAGAGTGAACTACCCCACCCTTTTGGATGGGGCTTCCTGCGAGTCCTCCTAACTCCCTACGGTGGGAGAAACTTTCGTTTTACATTTGGCTGTGTGTCGCAGATTATCGAGAAATACCCGATAGCCCGTCCACTTGGCATTGTGTGATAGGTAACGCTTCATCAGGATAATAGCACTATTTTTGTCCCTCTCAATCACGTTACCACACTCACAATTCATAATTCGTTTCCAAATTGGCATAGAGTGCAGTTTACCACACACCCAGCATTCTTTGGTCGAGTTTCGTTCGTCAAATTCTATTGTCCTTTTACCTACTCGCCTAGACTTGTAGGTTAGAAAATGCACGAACCGTCCCAGCGCCCCACTGTTCTGCGTGGCGCGGTTCAACCCCTTTCTCATGGGTTTCGGCACCTTTTTCGATTGTGCCATGTGTTTGACTTCCAGCGCACCTACGATGAGGGTGTTAGCTTTGGTGTTCTCTATCAACTTCCTGCTGAGTTTGTGCTGGAAATCCTGCGTCTGATTATCCCGCTTTCGCTCGTACTTGTGTTTGCTCTTATTGAGCAATTTCCACTTGTTACTGAACTTCTTACACTTATCTTTCCGCGATTGTACCTCGGCGATTTTCGGATTCCAGTATTTGTCTGGGCGCTGATTTTTCACCACCACGAATTTCCCCTGGGAATTTACCGCCGTAACGATGTGGGTAATGCCCAGGTCTATGGCTTGGTACTGCCCGTTATCCACATAGGGGGGCTCTTCCAACTGGTAGGTGATGGTCACAAAATATCGATTTCTTTGTGTGGAGATGGCGACTTGTTTTACCTGCTTGTCGTCAAAAGAAAATGTGTCAGGGATGGCAAACTCCAGTGGCATACCATTGTATTTATGGGAAAAGGTAATTTTTTCGGGTTCGAGCTTGAATCCCGACTGGTTATACACCATAGTGGTGAAGTAGTTTTTTCCTTTGAATTTCGGGGGACAGGCATCGGCGTGCCCGTTTTTTCGAAGGGCAAAGAACGACTGGTAATCAGCAGCTAACA
>JAEOSO010000154.1 GCA_016840315.1 Candidatus Borrarchaeota archaeon
TTACGATAAAGAATCCAAAATTGCTTTGGGTCTCTTTTCCGCAATTTTCAATAGCACTTTTGCCGGGCCCTGTGGCTTTCGCCTTCCTTGTTCCCAATTTCTGAGTGTACCCACGCTGATTCCAAGAAGTGAAGAAAACTCTTGCTGGGTCATATCGTACTTTTCACGGATCGCTACTACATCAGGTTCTTCAATTATTGAATACCTGGATGGTTCACGTTTACCTTTCCGAATATCTCCTGCTTGCTTTACACTTTCGAGCAGTTCATTAAACATTTCATCTTTCATGACAATTGGTCCTCAACCAGTTGTTTCAATTGCTTGAGTTGATCTGCAGTGAGATCATCCTTTTTACTCTTTGGATATGCATAAAGCATATAAATTTGCTCATCCTCGGTGATGTAGTAATATATCACCCGGATACCACCTCGTTTTCCCCGTCCTGATCCAGCCCATCTCAGCTTTCGGATACCACCACTTCCCTTAATAATGTCACCAGACTCTGGTCGAACAGATAACTGCAACTGAAGCAGGTGATATTCCTTATCGCTGATAAGTTTCTGGATTAGTTTAGTAAAAATGGACGTTTCAAAAAATTCCATTAGCTAACGTTGAGTTTCTCAGAAAAGTACGCCAATGACGTATAATTATCAACTGATGAATGAACCAGCTATCTGGTTAGATATTGAAGGAGAGTTTAGGCAAATAACGGCTCAGCGCATAACGGGCGCGGAGATTATGAGCCTAATAAAGGCTGAAATTGTGAGTATTGCCATTAGAATACTTAGCCAACGCGTCCGCGTCCCCAGTTGATGCGCTTGTTAGCGAACCGATTTACCTGAACGGCAGACTTTTGACAATGCTTTTGCAAATTCTTCATTTCTTTCTAGTGGTGCATCTGTATATAATACATTGACCATATCTCCATATACACTTAAATAGGCTCCCCAACTTTTTCCATTCTCTTCGCCAAAACGTATAGTACCATAGCCAGTTGGTGATGGTTGTTCTTCTGTTGCTTCTCCCTCGACAATAGAAAATTTCATATTGCCTCCAATATGAAGAGCTAGCCCAGTACCATCCTCATAATTAAGTGATGTAAGTAATCCTTCTCCATACCAATTATGATGCACTGTAAATCCGCTTGGTACTTCAATCTTGAAATAATCTATACTGCCTGTCATTTCAGATGATATTTCAGCACCTTCGTCCTTGTCTCCAATCCAGTAAAATGTTACCAATGAATCTTCTTGAATTAAATTCATTGTGTTGTTGGGACAACATTCCGGAATTAATAATGCTAATATGAGTAATAGAAAATTCATCGTGATTTAAGGTGCGCTAACGGCTCCGCAAATAACCGGCACCGTTTCAGATTATCGATGAACGTTGAATTTCTAAAGCTATCAGGTTCTGCCGAAAAAGCAAGGCGGTGTCCGGTTGATTTGCTGGTTATATAACTCTGGCGTGCCCAAATAGAAGCGTGATGACTGGTTTCTTACTAGTTTACTCTCAAACAGTAAAATACTTAGCTTATTTTTTTCTAGTGATAGAATTCACGACAATTTATTTATTCTGATTAATTACTATGGCATGACCTTTTGGAACAATACGATAACCATCTTCAAATCCAACATTTGTGCAACCTTTTTGGGTAAATTTCTCCGCGGTAGGAATTCCCCGCTCATCCTCATCCAGTTTGCTACTAAATAAATATCTGTCCTTATCCAGCTTGTTTTCCAAAACTTTTTTTGTAATTGTGACTACTACTTCCCATCTATAAGTTTCATTCTTCCAGCAAATATATATTCCATCTAACGGGAATTCACCTGTTGAAATCTTCAACTTAACAAAATTGGTATCAGGTACAGATAAATGCTTTCCATTGATGACATAACGAATGTCACTGTATGCTGGATCTATGACAGTGATGCATTGCTCTTCGTCAGGGTCGCAAATATAAATATGATGGCGCTTGCAACCAGCAACCATAATCATCACAAAAAATAGAAGCGAAGATACGATTACTCTCAGCATTGTTTTATTTATAATCTCTTTGAAATAATTTTGATCCGATAAGATGCACAATTCTTTGTGCTTTTTTAGTAGTCGGAACTTCAACAGAAGGAATCTTTCCTCTCATGACATCACTATAGTTATATAACGGACAGAGTATAACGTGCGGGTGCAGTTCCCGTCACAAGTTAATACGATTGTTATTTGACGAACTAACCAAAAGCAAAAAAACACAAGATTATGGAAAACGATAAAATAGCGGAAATGTTAAAAGATAAAATTTATGACGTTGAAGAAAGTAGAAAATCAGAAAACCCAAATGACAGAATAAGC
>JAEOSO010000078.1 GCA_016840315.1 Candidatus Borrarchaeota archaeon
CATCTTATCAACCTCAAAAAAATAAATCTCCAAGGGAACCCAATAAGAGAAAATTAGAGATACTTAGTAGGGAGGAGTGCAGGAGAGATTGTAGGATACTGTCAAAAAAAATTGAAAAATTAGAAAGGAACCCGGAGGAGGTGAAAATGAAAGACAAGTTTGAGATGGTGGGAAAAACAATAGAAGAGTTTTCCCTTCCTAATTCCAGAGGTGAAACGATAAACATCAAAGAATTCCTTGGAAGAAAGAATATCCTGATATCGCTGCGTCGAGACCTAGACTGAGCAAATTGAAAAAAACATATTCGCAGTTTAGCTAATCATTATGAAGAATTTGAACTGTTAAACACCGTAATTTACTCTATTATGTACGATGCGCTAAACGGTGCCATTGAAATGGAGCAAAAGTATGCTAAAGGAAAGTTCCCCGTTTATTATGACGAAGCGGGGAATGTGCTAGACAAATTGAAGCAAGAAATTAAAATCATAAATTCTAAACCGGAACGAATGCCTGCTATTCTTATAGTAGATCAAAATGGGATTATTGAATACGCTTATTACAGTGATGCCAAAAGTGATAATCCCAGAACTGAGGAACTATTGGAAGCAATTAAAAAACTAAAATAGCTAAAATAGATTTGGTAGGGAATAAGAATGAAAAGAAAGATGAGTTCTTGTTCCTAAAACTTAGCCAAAGTTTACCAAATCGCCTATTATTAATTTTTTGCGCCTATTTCTTTATTCTATTTTTGATGACTAAATACATGTCATCTAGACAATTTCAAAGATACCGATTGTTTTGTCTTCTGAACAAGAAATCAAAAATGAATCATCTAAATTAAATAGAATCTTTCTAACTGGCTCGGAATGCCCAGTTAATCGTAAAATACCTTCACCAGTACGAACATCCCACAGACCTATGGAGTTATCTGCAGAACTCGATGCGACAAATTTGCCATTATGACTAAAAGTTATGCCTAACACAGGTTGTTCATGGGCTTTTATGAGCCTAACTGGAGATTTTGAGGCACTTTGCCAGAAATAGATATTATTATCAAAACATGCGGATGCTAAAAGGTCAATTTGCGGCGAGAACGCCACATCGGAAACGTAATTGGCATGTGAAAAAACATTGAGAAGTTCTCCTGTTTCTAGATTCCACAAACGTGCTGTTTTATCTTTAGAAGCAGAGGCAAGGGTTATGTCATAGCCAATAGCAACACTCCACACTTGATCGAGATGTCCTTTTAGTGTTCTTAGAAGTTTACCAGAATGTGTATCCCATAAGCTTATAGTTTTATCATTTGATCCTGATATCAATACATTTCCATCAAGAGAAAAACTAATCGATCGAATCGATTTCTTATGGCCCTTCAATATTTTTAATTTTGTTTCTGTCGCTATATCCCATAATACGATCTCATTATCCATCGAACAAGTTGCAAGTAGATTATCATCAACGGGGTGAAACGCCACTCCATAAACTGGTTTTGAATGTGCTCCTTTAAACGTCTTTAATTGTTTACCTGATTTTAAATCCCAGAATTTAACAGTCTTGTCACCAGATGCTGATGCAATAAGACCGTCATTGTTGATTGCTATGTCATACACGATCTCAGTGTGACCCTTCAATGCCATTATCATCCAGTTCACCAAAAATACAAAAATCTTCAGTTTTAAAATGAAATATTCATTAACCTATCGCATTGTCTTTAAGCTTCTTATTTATGACTTCCTTTTAAAAATATTAATCCCTTGTGCACCACGAAAAGAGAGAGGCTTTTGGTCACTTTGAAACGCGATGATTAATGGACAATGTTAATTAATAGGAAGAGAAATCATACTATTGAGATTTCTCAATTTATCAAAAAAGAAATGTGATCTTATGAAGACTTCTGATTTACTCAGCCAAAAAATGCGGCGAAAAGCTTCAGAAATCGACAGTCTTCGTCTAGGTTGTGGATGGACTGAAGATGATCTTAACAAACCATGGGTTCTAGTGGATTCTGTTGAAGGGCAAAGTCATCCAGGAAGCGTGCGGCTAGGGCAGCTTGGTGATGAAGTAATCAAAGGAATAGTATCAGCTGGAGGCACTCCTGCAAAGTATTATATAACGGATACGTGCGATGGGATTTCACAGGGTACTCCTGGCATGAGTTACAGTCTGCCCAGTCGCGAGTTGATTTCATTTGCAGTTGAGATGCATGCGAAGACTGGGCATTTTGATGGAATGACATTAATCAGTAGTTGTGATAAATCAATCCCTGGTCATTTGATGGCAGCAGCGAGACTTAATTTACCGACCATTCTTGTTCCTGGAGGTACGGCAGATTTGGGCCCTCACGGGATGACATTAGAACAGGTAGCTACATATGACGCTCAGCGCCGAAGAGGCCAGATAGGCACGGAAGAGTATCAATTCTTGGCGAAATTTGGCTGCCCTACTCCTGGAGCATGTGCCTTTATGGGAACTGCCTGTACGATGCAGATAATGGGTGAAGCGTTAGGAATGGCTCTTCCAACGAGTGCTATAGCGCTCTCAACAGGCTTCGAAATAACCCGATTAGCACGCAAGGCAGGAAATCAAATTCTACAATTAATTGAACAAGGAATTTCAGCTGGAAAAATCCTTACTAAAGAAGCTTTTGAAAATGCGATAATGGTACATGCGGCTATAGCTGGATCCACTAATGCATTATTACATATCATTGCGATAGCTGCTGAAAGGGGTATCAAGATAACTCATGACGATTTTGATTTCATCAATAGGAGAATACCATATTTAACAAATATTCGACCATCGGGGAAATATCCGAGTAGTTTCTTCTGGTATAGTGGTGGAACTCAATTTGTAATGAAACAATTAATGGATCACATTCATCTTGATACGTTAACCGTTACTGGCACAACAATTGAAGAGAATATAAAGAACCTCGAAAAAGAGAATTACTTTGAAAAGATTGCAACATATCTAGAAAACTATCAGGTCGGGAGAGATGAGGTTATCCGAAGTAAATCAAACCCTTTTTCAGAAACTGGGTCAATTGCAATTTTAAAAGGAAATATCGCCCCAGAAGGTGCTGTAGTCAAAGTCACCGCAGTTGATACTGCAATGCACAAATTTACCGGAAGAGCAAAAGTATTCAACTCACAAGATGATGCCGTAAAGGCAATTTTTGATGAAAAAATCGAGAGCGGCGATGCAGTAATCATTAGATATGAAGGACCGAAGGGAAGTGGCATGCCAGAGCAATTTTATGCAACAGAAGCTATCGCTTCCGATCCAAAGTTAAATGTTTCCGTTGCCTTATTAACAGACGGACGCTTTAGTGGAGCTAGCCGAGGACCTGTCATAGGACATGTATCCCCTGAGGCTGCAGAAGGCGGGACTATTGCTCTTTTAGAGGACAATGACTTGATTGAGATAGATATACCCAAAAGACGTTTAGAGTTAGTAGGAATAAAAAACCAACTTCTTGAACCAGAAGAAGTTGTCAAAGTATTAACTGAGAGAAAAAAATTGTGGAAACCACCGTCAAGAAAGTTTACAACAGGAATGCTAACTTTTTATACACATCATGCAACATCTGCCAGCAAAGGTGGACGGATGGAACTGTAAGTTTCTAAAAGGTCTATCTGTATACAACAGTATACTTGAGAATACAACATCAGAATACTATCAGTTCATTAAAGATTATTAAATTTTTAATAATTAAAAATGGTAGTTAACTCAAGATGATATGAATTATTAGTAGGTGAATGAACAAACTCCCCTACAAAGTAATCGAAAAAGAAATAATACTCATAAGATGATTGTTACGTATTGAGTTTATCAAAGGAGGAAATAAAATTGAGTTTTGAGGGCGTATTTGCTCCATTAGTCACACCCCTAAACAGAAATTATGAAGTAAACTGGGAAGCTTTCCATGCATTACTAGACAAGCTTATAGAGGACGGGCTTCATGGTGTTGTGCCAATGGGTACCGCAGGCGAATTCCCAATGTTTACAACTGATGAACGAATGAAAATCGCAGAAGGTGTTGCAGATCACATAAACGGAAGAACTAAACTGATTGTTGGTACAGCAGCTCCAAGCACACAAGAAACTTTAATGCTTACTAAACACGCAAAAGATATTGGTGCGGATGGGGTTATGGCAACTAACCCTTGGTATCTTAAACCTTCGGAAGAGGGATTATTGTGGCACTATCGAGAACTTGCTAAAGCAGATATCCCAACATTAGCCTACAATATTCCCAGCGCAACTGGTAGCACGATGCCAGTCCATATTGTCTCAAAACTTGCAGAAGAGGGCACTTTAGCAGGAATTAAAGATAGCTCGGGAGAATTAAGCCAAGTTATAGCATACATCCGCGAAACACCTCGTGATTTTTTCGTTCTACCTGGCATAGATACAATCTTCTTGGCGAGTATGATGCACGGTGCAGTGGGTGGTGTGCTCGGAACTTCAATGGTAATCCCAAAAAAGGTCGTTGAACTTTATGTTTTGGCCAGAGCAGGCAAATATGAAATAGCCAATGAAATTCAAGTAGCTTTATCTGCAATTATTGGCTACGTTTTCATTGGCGTGTTTCCAGCGGGCTTGAAGCAATTAGTTACAGAAGCGTGGGGAATAGATATGGGAGATCCAAAACCACCTTTAAGCCCATTAACTGAAGAACAGCGGAAAATGATTGCTGAATTCATAAAAAATTTAGATAGGTAGTGTGTAATTTCATGAAAATTAAAGCAATAATTGATCTTTCAGTGCCTCTCGAAAATGATATGCCAGTATACCCTGGTGATCCTACTCCGGATTTTAAAGCAACAAGAACTTTAGAGGAACATGGCGTTCTTGTCACTAAGATGCAGTTAGGAACCCATACAGGTTCACATATGGATGCACCTCTTCATTTTATAGCAGGAGGAGAATCCATTGATGAACTTGACCTCAAGAAAATAGTAACTGAGGCGATAGTTCTAGATCTTTCTAACAAAGAAATGGGTTCTGCCATTACCATTGAAGATCTTGAGAAATTTTCAGATTCGATCAGAAAAGGGGACGGAGTTCTATTATTTACGGGAACTAGTAAACTCTGGGGCGACGAAAGTATTTTAAGAAATTTTACTTACATCGATCCTAACGCGGCACGATGGTTGGTAGACAAGAAGGTTTCAATTGTTGGTATAGATTGTCTTAGTGTTGAAAAATACAACGCTGATGCACCCGAGACACATAAAACATTGTTAAGCGCCGGAATTCCACTTATTGAGACACTTTCATCAAATCTCGAAAAAATTGCAGGAGAGAGGGTTCTCCTAATAGCCCTTCCATTGAAAATAAAGGGAAGAGACGCTGCACCAGCACGTGTCATAGCAATAAGAACTGAGTAATTATTCAGTGATTATGGCTTTTGAAGAACTACACGAGTTCCAGGGGTTGACTATGGATAGTGATCTGATGGTCTTCAAAGAATTTGAGATTAAGCTTTCTACTAATAATAGAATCGAGCAAATAAAGAAACGACTTTTTGAATTTGGATTCATGCAAACGAAAGATGTAATTCAAGAGGATTATTACTTTGATATTGGAATAAAACTGTTTGAAAAGGATGAACGTCTTCGAATTAGATTTGAATACACTGCACCATATAAGTTGAATTATTGTCAGTGGACTTGGAAAGGACCAAGACCAACACAAAACACCGATGTGCGCGAAGATCATTCGATTGATATACCTGTAGATCAGGCTAAAGACTTACAAATTCTTTTAGAAAAACTAGGCTTTGAGGTCTTGGTGGCATTTCGAAAAGTGCGAACACGATATAAACTGGATGATAGTGAAATCGAAATTGAATTCGATGAACAAGTAACATTACTTCACGAGAGTAAAGAAATCCCTATGGGCTCATTTTTACAAGTTAGTTTGGAAAGTGAATTGCCAGAAAACACAAACATCAAAGAGCTCGACAAGAAGCTATGGGATGATTACGTAATACAACTTGGATTTTCTGGAAAAGATCGTATAAATAAGACTTATGTGGAGATAGCACTTGAGTTATCTAAAAGAGAAAAGTAATTGTTATATAAGTACGCTATTCTTCTGAGCCTCCACGCATTCGAGAAAAGGCTTTTTTTAATTCTGAGTTGAGTTGCGTGCGTAAAGTAGCCCCGGTTACAGGTGGTGGAGATTCAGGTCCTGGAGGTTCTGCAGTTCCTGGTGCCGTTGGTGGTGGAGTGAGAAATGGTTCTGAGGGTCCAGGCGCGGTAGGACCGGGCATAGTTGGTGCGGTTGGTCCTGCGGGTGCTGTTCGCATTGATGACATTCTGCCTTCAAGTGCTTGAACCTTTGTACTTATACCAGTAAGTGATTGTCTTAATTCGGATTTAACGCTGGAAACGTCGTTACTAATACTCTCAACGGCCTTAAAGACAACGTTAATAAAATTTTCAAGAATGGCGTTGATTACTTGCACAATTTCCTCGATTTTTGAGGGGCTTGTTTGAATATCTTTAAACAAATCGTCGATATATTCGCCCATTTTTTCAACCCTCGATAAATGTAACTAAACAAGCTTTACCTTCACATTCATTGCCAATTGGTGATATAAACATAAGCATGCATGTTTATAAACTGATGGATCTTGCTAAAGAAAATTTGTGTTTATCGAATTATATTTCTTTTGTGATATTTTTCTCAGCATAGACAAATAAAACATTGCTCGTATTGTGATTTTACCTGATATCGGCGAGAAGACCCCTTCCGACAGGGAGGGGATAGATCGCTGACAGCGTTTCTGGTAAGAGAAACGCTATTCTTCTTCTCATACCTTCGACAAGAAGCCCTTCATAACTAAGTAAGTAAATAAGTAAGTACGAGGAGCCTTGGATCGCTAGGAGTTAGTTAGTGTGGGCGGCTGAACTGCAAGCCGCTGCCATAGCTCACTAATTTCACGTTTTTGACGTTGGTATTAACGGTAGTGCCAGTTGGGGTTTTCAAGCGCACCCAGCGCCCCCGGTTGAACATACCCTTGACCTGACACCGCTGTCCCTCATAGGAGACCAGATCATGAGGCCGTAGGGCGTACCGTTGTGTCCGGATACTGCGGCCATAGCCTTTTCTATTCAGTTGGATACTTCTATTGTTGCGCCGGGGTTGCGTCACCCTGAATGGTCTACACCTGGTGTGCTGGCGGCCTCCGGCGATAATAAAGGCGTCATTGCGGTGTGATTTTGCTAACCCCGCCTCAATCCGTCGTTTCTTGGTGAGGTAACCGTAAGTATGGTTGCACTCTAACTCGTTAACCAGTTGCCATCGGACCTGATTCATGAAGGCCGCGCTTTTCAGTGATTCCTTCGCCTGCCGGTGGATTTCAGGGTGGCCGAACTCGGCAGCGGTCCGATCGCCTTTTTGCTGGTTGCAGTAGTTACAACTAAGGGTGAGATTCAAGACCCGATCACTGCCACCCCGTGACTTGGGGATGATATGTTCCACTTGGAGCGGCATTCCGGTCTTCCCGCAATAGGCGCACTTTCGTCCCCATTTCTCCAAGAGATACTCTCGTATATGGTAGCCTTGCAAGGTTCCCTGTTGATATTCGATGCCCGAGATTTCCGGGTTTTGCAGTTGCTGGGTATCAAAGGTAGCCACTTCCAGTTCGGTACGGGTGACGGGCAGCAGGGTCTTAATCGTTTCAATCAGTGTGATATGAGCTTCCTTCTTATGGAGGAGAGAGGGAGCTAACCAGCCCTGCTCCCGTTTCCGGTTATCAAACCGCGGCGCCCGGTATCGGGTATTGCGGCTGCGCCGGTTTCTTCGATAGTTTCGCTTCTGCTCCAATTTCTTAGACATGTCGTTTCGTAACACCAGCTCGCCTGCCAGCAGTTCCTCTTTCTGAGTAACGGCGGAAAACCCCACCTTT
>JAEOSO010000079.1 GCA_016840315.1 Candidatus Borrarchaeota archaeon
CTTCTACTCAATCGTAAATTATGCGTCTGTGAATTTACTGAGGTACTTGACGTAACACAATCAACTGTAAGCCATCATCTGAGCCTCTTGGAAAAGACTGGATTAATTAGAGGTTTTAAGAAAGGAAAATGGACGTTTTATGAGATAGAAAAAGCTGAGGATGTTGTCAAACTTTTGAATTTCGCTGAAAAATTAGTTCATTGAATTTTCCAAGCACAAAAGATGACAAAAAACTTCACCAAAGATCAGGCACTTTTAGGCCCAGAAATAGTTTTCCTCAGTTTCCAGCATATACTCTATGGTAGAGTTATAGACATCAACAAACTGATCAAAAGCGTCTATACTTGGATCTAAAACGGGATTGAGTTCAACTATCACATACTGAGATAAATTGTCCCTGTTAAAGGCTATTAATTTCTTTTGTGAAACGTCCAAAAGCAGACGTCCTTCAGGGATTCGAAGTTTTCCTGATTTTACAGCCTCCACAAAAAGCTTATATTTGTCTTTATGAAGACCCCCAAGACAGACTTTAGCGTTATCAACGCCTGATGTCGTCTTTACCGTAAACGTCTTTTTTATTAAATTACCTAGCAATCTCTTGGGGATTAAGTGATTTGTTTGTACCTTTGTTAAGAGTTCATCTCCAATTTGTTGTCCTTTTGCTAATTCTATGATTCGAATTTCCTTAGTAACTTGTTCTTCATCAGACTTTGCACTAGGATCTATAACATCCGGAGCTATAATGTCAAGCAAGGGCACTGGTTTATCTGGACGTAATTCAGTCGAATCAAAAATAACACCAGCTATTGTCTTAACCTCTGGAATAGGTCGCCCGCCTATTGACATAGTAGCATACATCACTGACGGGCCTATAAGACACGATCTAACTGTTGTTTCTTCATCTTCACTCGTAGTAATGAGATTCCAAAGTTGCTTGGAGGTTGCTAATATATAGCCTTCAAGCTCGAAAGATCCCATTTGGTTCTGATACTCTGGGATATAGAGTTCAAGTATCCAGAAAAGAGTCGGATATTCTTTGATATCTTGAATTGTTATCACGCACCATTAATTCAATCTATGGACGACAATGTCAGAGATTTATCCTCTTTTGATCTATATAGATTTTCAAGCTGATATAAACAGTAATACTATAATATATAGTTTGCTATTAGTAGAACAGAAATTTACATTTGGAAACTTGTCAATTAACTTCTTTTTTTAGTGAATTTAAAGTTTCTCGGAACTCTCTCCGCAACCTTATAATTATTTATAAAACGGTGTAATTAGTGATATAATTCCACGTTTTATGATAATCATCAATTCTCCCTGCTTTCATGAAGGAAGAACCAGCCTTAAGGTTATCGGGCTGTGCGCTCGTCACCGAGTGCAAGACATGCTTCATTAATACCGTTTTGCGCAGTATCTCAGCAGTCTTGAAGGATGTTATCCCACTGTGCTCAAAAAGGTCATGGATCATCGACCAGCTACGGTAAGGACTACCCTTTTTCACACGGGGCTCGATGAACTCCCCGACGTGTGAGAGCACCCAATCGTAGACAGGTGGAAGTGCTTCCTTGAAACCCAAGCCTCTTCGAGCTATTACATAACTTGCTAAGTGATGTGTTGACAAATTATGTAATCCTGAATACTTGTATTTCCCGATGAGGGAGGTGTACCCGGGAAATACTTTTCGGAAGGACACACCGCGCTTTTTACACTTTCTCTCTAATAGTTGCAGGGCGGCGGTCTTCAAGTTACTTAATTTTCGATTGCGTTTTGTATTGTAGGAAAACTCTTGGTCGAACTGTAAATCCTCGACCACGATACCTTTACCATTATTGATGCAGTAATTGACGATTTTATCCATCTTATAAGAGATGTAATCGTTACGCTTATCTTTTCGATAGCTGTGAAGGTTGCCAAATGATATGCTATGGCAGGAGAGTAACTTAACATGTGTATCCACGTTGGTTAACGCCGCAAAATTATAGTTAAAATCCAAGCCGATGGCACCCTGTTCATACCCGTATATTGGTGCAGGTTCTGGGATCTCATAGGATACATGGACGAAATAGCGCACTTTCCCTTTGAAAAGTTTTCTTTTCACGGCCACCGTGTATTTGTCGGCGTTAAGAATTTGCTGAAACCATTTCTCCTGCACAGAGTTTACAGACATTGGGATAATAAGCCATTTGCGCCCCTTTTGCGTGGAAAAGGTGCGTATCTTGACCGTCTTATCGGGCAATATTTTGATGTTCAGGTTCTTCAGCCCACGTTGTTTCTTCCCCACACAACTAAAAGAAGAATCCCGTCGTATCCTGAACTCTTTCCTAGTTATTTTACCAAGAACTCGGTCTCTGAATAATTTCTTAGTGCCGAACACCACAGGTTCGAGGTGTAAATTGTGTAATTTAGCCGTTATCGAGGATCTGCGGGCGTATAAGCCCTTCAATCGTCGATCATGCGTGTTTTGCTCCTTTATTTTGTTGATTTTTTTAGTAATGGTTTTTAGCTGTTTGGTCATGTATTTTCGTCGTTTTTCCAGCCATGTCTTTTGTGCTTCCAGTGTCTGCTTGTTATCGATCAAGATGGTGTTGACATAAGGGTTATTATGACACAGACTCATCAAAAACTGCTGGATAGTTTTGACTTCACCGAAGCGTGCTGTCATGTAGTCCTCGCCATGAAACAACAGGTTATAGCCGATGCGTTTCACGTGATTATAGATGGTGAAAAGCTCATGGAGTTGGTGTTCTTGTATCTCATCGGGATACATTCGGAATTTGATGGTCTGTATCATGGTGATCGACGGCTCCTTTATATCTTAGAGGACAGTTCATTAATATACCCCACATTTTTCCATACCCAAGTTACGTAATTTCCAAGTAACTTCCAACCGAGTAATTTCCAAGTAAATTTCCAACTCAACCAAGTAATTTCCAAGTAACTTCCAAACCAAAGGAAACAACCAAAAACTGCACCAGTAACTCTCAAGTAAGCTCTCACCTAACATCAAGAATCACTCTCTCTCCGCAATATTCTACTCATTTGATAGTGCAGTTTATTAATAACGTAAGATGTGAGTATAGGCCTTACCAAAAAATAACGAATTGACATTAACAAAAGAAAAACACGTTGAGAGATCTTTTAGTTACGAGAAGAAATAAAAAAAAAGATGGATACTGTCGAAAAATTAACAACTTATTGATGTTTTTTTCTTACGAGTAGCTAAGCAAGAAAGCACTACAGCTTCAGCGTGGTGATGAATTGCGTAAGTGAGTGTTCACTTTCATCACGTGCATTGAGGGGTCTCCCTAATAGTTATATAGGTGGTATGACGAAGGTATCAACAACAATTGGAGGGATAACACGCGCACTTGCAGACAAGGTGCATACTCCGATTGCATCACGATCGTTCGCAGTACCTACGGGGCGTAGGGATGTTAAGCCTGTGGAGATAAGACCTCCGTAACCTGCAAGGGGATCGAGTCTGTCGTAGAAGCAGGAAGCCTCAAGCTTTAGCACGAGGTAGCTCACGAATTACCATTGTTATTAGTGCAACGATGGGGATCAGACCAAGAAGTAGTGTGCCAAGACAGAACCCTATGCCACCATCACCGTCATCTCCAGTGTCACCGCCACCCTCACCAGGAGATGTGTCAATTGAAGATTCACCACTGATGATATCAGCATTCTGCCAGTCATACGCAAATACATCGACGAAAAATCCTGCTACGTTGGTGTCAAAAATGATTACGCCTGCCTCTCTGTTTTCATTGGCTGCTTCATAGGACCAATTGATACTTGAGATCAAAACAATTGAGTTATCCACGATAACGCCTTTGTTGTGACAATATTCAAAAACACTGCTGGAATATGCAATCTCAATCCCTTTTGATTTCATATGATCTGCAGAATCTGCCGCACCAGATGGTTGTTTATCAATGATTACTTTAACGGTGACACCACGATCAACTGCATCTTCAAGTTCATCCAGAAACTCATCTGAGCTGCCCTTCCATTCAGTTTTGATGTACGCTTGTTGGACATAAATAGTGTTTGTAGCTGACTGCAAAAGCGTTTTTATCGCCGAGACATCGTTATCTGGTGAAACGATCGTTTGAACGGTCATGCTTCCTGTAAATTTCTTTGAACTGAAAGACTTTGAATAACTGCTAGAAGACACATTTTCTGAAAAGGATTTTTCATGATCAGCATCTTCAAAATAGGGTGTCGCTATGCCCATATCGTTGTTAAAAACTTGTAGAAAGTAGTTGACGACATCATTGTTTTTTATCATTACTCCCCATTCGCGATTGCCGTAACTGGGATCTTTTGGAATGCCCGTCTTCGCCCAATTTGCACTCTGGACAAGTACAACTTCTTGATCTATGATAATGTACTTCGCATGAGTGAAATCATATGTATTTGAGGACTCAAATAAATTTACGTTTGTTGCACCATTGTTGTCTGCCGCTTGTGACAGATAATAGAGTGCGCCCCTTGTATATGAGGTTTCAAATCCCGAAGCGTGTCGATAACTGACAATCACGTTTATTGTGATATCGGGGTTCTCTTTCATTTTGTCGACTAGAGCGTTTAGAAGGAATGTATTTGAAATGGCATAAATGCATATGTCAATTTCCTCATCCGCATTTTCCAATGCATCTATTGTGACGTCGTAGCTCGAGTCTGGGGAGGTGTAGCATGTGACTTCCATATTATCGGAATGCTTTGTGGCAGAAAAGTTAGAAGCTGTCGTTGGTTGTACAAAAATTGCGCCTATGAATAGTAGCGTTAATGTCAGTGTTGTTAGAAATAGATATTTCCTTCTCATCCATTTTCACCTTTTTAAGCCTAAAGTATATTTATGACGTGTAACTATACTTAAGTCTATGCGCCTATTCTAAATGAATCTGCTATAAAAGACTAATGGAAGCGGAAGTGATGGTCAAAGAATTAAAATATGAATTTTCAACTCAGGAACAGATTGATGATTGTTTAAACTGTTTAAAAAATAAGATGGAAGTCACATCTGAAGAAATGGAGGAAACTGGAAGCCTCAAAATAAAAGCTCCTGATAGATCTCTGATAATGTTAGTTCATCCCATTCTTACGAAAGAGCAAGAACTTACTATAGAGGTATACGCTACTACAACAGATAAAGAAGCAGAGAATATCATGCAGACCTGTTTTGGAAAACCAAAATCAGAAAGAAAACTGGCACCATCGATATTAGAAGTGTCAAAAGTCGTCATCCAATCCAATAGAAAGAATCTAGATCTGTTGGCGGAAGATATATGTGATATATTTGGATTGCAGGCAAAACACTTCGAACGATATAAAAGGATGATTATTCAGTCAGCATCAATGGCTGGAGCACTACCAGAAGTAAAACAGGCCGCAGAAAAAATAGAATCCTTATAAATACCATAGAACTATCATATTCAGCAAATTGTAGATATTTGGAGTTGAATTAATGACGGAAAAGGAAAATAGCCTCGTTGTAGTTTGGAGTAGTGGAGATCGCGAAGTTGCACTCAAAATGGTCTTCATGTACACTTTGAATTCAAAATTGAAAGGTTGGTGGGAAGATGTTCGCTTTATTGTTTGGGGCCCATCAGCAAAGTTGTTGAGTGTTGATACCGAGTTGCAAGAATACTTGCAAAAAATGAGAAACGCCGGAGTGATATTAGAAGCATGCAAAAAATGTGCAGATCTGTATGAGGTTTCAGCAAAACTTGAAGAACTAGGTATTAACGTGAAATACATGGGAGAACCGCTAACAACATACATTAAAGATCGAAATGTAATCACTTTTTAGTCGATCTGTTATTTGCAAAGCGTTTGATCTCACATAAGAGGGTGTTTGATGGAGTTTATGGACAAATTCGATGAAACTCGATTTCAAGAAGGTGACTATTCTTCTGAAAAAGCAGGACGATTTAGAAGGTTCATATCTCGGCATAAAGAAAAATTACATCTTAGATAGATCTACTTATTGGAATTCTTCTTTTTTACCATTTTTTTTAGGATTTTTGTATTATGATTAGTTTCGGTGACCTCCCTCTCTTTATAATGTAAAGATGAGAAAACCTAAAAATCACAACTCCAAATCACAACACGTTGAATTCACTACTGGAAAACAAGGTGTTCTAAAGTTTGTCAAAGAATGAAATTGTAGTAGTCGGAGCTAGAACGCACAACCTTAAGGATTTCACAGTTAGGATACCCAGAGATAAGTTTGTAGTCATCACCGGGATCTCTGGTAGTGGCAAATCTTCTCTGGCATTTGATACGATCTTCGCGGAGGGTCAACGTAGGTACATTGAATCTCTCTCTTCTTACGCTCGTCAGTTCTTGGGGCAAATGGATAAGCCGGATTGCGACGGTATCGATGGTCTTTCACCTGCGATTTCGATTGAACAACGTCCAGCATCAGCTAATCCTCGTAGTACTGTAGGTACTGTGACTGAGATTTACGATTATTTAAGACTCTTATTCGCCAGAATCGGAATCCCCCACTGTCCAAAATGTGGAAAACTAATTGAAAAACAAACAGTAGATCAAATGGTGGAACACGTTCTAAAACTTCCTAAAGAAAAAACAAAAATTCTGGTTCTCACTCCTATCGTCAGTGGCAGAAAAGGGACTCACGAAAAGATATTTAAGAATGCGAAAAAAGAAGGGTTCGTGAGAGTACGCGTTGATGGAGAAATTCTTTCATTAGACGAAGACATAAAACTAGATAAGAACAAAAAGCATTCGATTGAGATAGTTGTAGATCGTCTTGTTCTGAAACCTGGCATACGTAAACGCCTTGCTGATTCAGTCGAAACAGCACTGAAGATGTCAGGTGGCACGTTGTTTATCCATAATGTAGAAACTAAGGAAACTATCCCATATAGCGAAGACTTAGCGTGTCCGGCATGTGATTTAAGTTTCCCCGAAATTCTAACACCCAGAATGTTTTCATTTAACTCTCCATATGGAGCCTGCCCTGAATGCGACGGGCTCGGCTTCAAAATGGAAATTGATCCTGATCTGATATTACCTGATAAATCAAAATCCATTTTTGATGATGGAATTCATGGCCCAGTAGCTGCTTCAAATGAAAACTCCTATACGGTACAAATGATGAAATCAATAGGAGACAAGTATGGATTTGATCTAGATACACCGTTCAAGGATTTCTCCGAAAAGCAGTTACACGTTTTGCTATACGGCACAAAAGGTCAAAAGATTAAATTCAAAGTTTCGAGATATGATCGTGAGGTAGAATGGAATGGCATTTGGGAAGGGATCATCAATAATCTGGAAAGACGATATAGAGAAACACGATCTGATTGGATGAGGGAAGAAATTGAGAAATACATGAGCACCGCAGCATGCCCCGTTTGTAATGGCGATCGTCTTCGTCCTGAAGTATTAGCGGTTATAATCCAAGATAAGAATATTGCTGATGTAACAAAACTAACTGTAAAAAGTGCTCTAGTGTTTTTTGAAACGCTCAAACTTACAGAACGTGAACATCTTATTGCAGATCAAGTATTAAGAGAGATCCAAGAACGGTTAGGATTCTTAAACAATGTCGGTATTGATTATTTAACGTTAGATAGGCAGGCAGGTACATTATCAGTTGGAGAAGCACAACGAATCCATCTCGCAACACAGATTGGCTCTGCTCTCGTAGGTGTTTTGTACGTGCTTGATGAACCTACAATCGGTCTTCATGCTCGCGATTGTAATAGACTTGTCTCGACGTTGCTTCGTCTGAGAGATCTGGGTAATACTGTCCTTGTTGTTGAACATGATCCAGAAACAATCCTCTCAGCTGATTGGATAATCGATATGGGGCCAGGGGCAGGGTTACATGGTGGTGAAATTGTTGCTGAAGGTCCTCCAGAAGATTTTATT
>JAEOSO010000155.1 GCA_016840315.1 Candidatus Borrarchaeota archaeon
TTCTTCACAGGAATCGAAAAATCCCCCATACTTGAAAGACATGGATTCAACTGAACATCCTGCTACTGCCCCGCCTATCGTGATTCCCTTGAGCTCGGAAACACATTGCGGTACGAGCCCATACTTTAAGGTTTCTCTTGCAAGTCTAACAAAAGTAACCCCTGCTTCTGCAATACACGTCCTTGTATCCGTATTTATCTCAATAATGTTTGTAAGTGACTTCACGTCTATCGGCTTGTCGCTATAGACCGGGTTATCCGGCTGTGGAGCCATGTGGGAAACGCTCGCCTTTTTTAGAGAGAAATATTCCCCCGGCTTCGCGTTATCGTAAGCATTTCTAACCATTTCAGAGATTGCTTCTACTTTTCTTTTATGTATTGCTAGTTTTTCTTCGCTCATGTCAAACACAGGGTTGTAAATAAAGTCTTAAAAGCCACCCAGTTCGGACCCATATTTGGAAATGAAATTAGCATCTTTTTTATGCCTCCGAAGCAGATTTAATTGTGAATTTATGTTTCTTTCCTAGATTTAACCTTCTTTTCTTTCTCCGAATCATCTCAACAAAGCTCTCTACTCTCGTTAATAGGCCAGCTTCGCCCGAATGTTCGTCCATGATGATTTCTAAAAAGGGAAGTCCAACAACTTTCATATCTCTCATGATTAACTCTGAAATGAGACTATCTGGTCCACACGCAAAACTGATTAAGAAGATCACACCATCAATTTCGTCTCGACCTTCAGTAAGGAAGTATCGGATGCTCTGCATGATTTCTTCTTCGTGTCGCCAATAGTTTCGGAGTTTACCGCCATGTGGATTCACAATAACAGGTTTTTTAAATATAAATTCTGGTAGGTTTTCAATTGTAATGACTTCAACTCCTTGATCTTTTAGTTTTTTCTGAAAATCAAGGTTAATAAAAGTATCAAATATGTTATAGCTGTGTCCTAGCAATAAAAACCTTATATCACCAGTACTCTTTTTCTTAGGTAGTGTGAAAGGCCGTGTTCTTTCGACTAATCTTAGGGCATGATTAACAGAAGAACCATTTCTTAAAAAATCGTGATATTCGTTAAAATACTTTTGAGCTTCTCGATATGCGTTTAAAGCTTGATTCTGATTCTTTCCTAATTGCCTTCCGAGTTCGATAGCCGCCGTAGATATCGGAAATTCTTTAACATTTACTTCGAAATTCAAAATTTTTGGTATGTCGGGTAGAATTTTAATTACATCGGGTAACGACAAAAACTTAGGGCAGAAATAAGAGTCTTTTGTTTCAGACACATACCTTGGCACAAAAATAAAGTCTAAATCGGGATGATCTGCTACTAGTTTTAAAAGCTGCCCGTAATATATCTTAACTGGAATGCATAACTCCCCAAATCCGTGCGTTACGCCTTCTTCAACTATTTTTTTATTAGTTAGGGGGCTTACAACAATTTCAACGTCGAGTTCTTCGAGGATTTTCTTCCAAAATGGAAAATACCTATAAAAGTGAAGTGCTCTCGGTATCCCTACCTTGAGTTTTTTCTTTATTGATTGTTGTGGTACTTCCATGGTGATACCTCCCCTTTCAATTTATGCATCTGGGCTATCATAGAGCAATAAATCTTTAATTTGAGCCATCATGTTGGCTGTTAAACGTTTGAGTTCTTCATAGTCCGGCATTGGTTTACCCCAGTGTTTTTTGTGCTCCATAAATGCTGGTCCAGCCTTCATTATCTGACCTCTATAAAAGCTCAGCATTTTAGCGTGCTTTGGATAGGTTTTTTCAGTGCCTGTTATTCCAACCAATAAAATTGGTACTTGTTTTTCGATTGCCAGTCGCATAGCTCCAGTGTGTCCCTCTAAAAGTTCGCCACCACCCGCATTAGTAGTTCCTTCGGGGTACATACATACTAAGTCTCCTTTATCAAGTACATCCTTTGCGAAGTTATAAGAATCTACATCGTGTTGCCCTCGCTTTAATGGAAAAGCGTGATGGGTTCTAACCCACGCGTTAACTAGCGGTGGTTTGAATAAAGATTGTTTAGCCATTTGGTAAAGAACTCGTTTTCTGTGATAGATTAAGGATGCTGCAAAGATAAGTACGTCCCATTCTGAGTTGTGGTTAGTGCATACAACAGCAGCTCCTTCGTCAGGAATATATTTTTCAAAATCTATTACCTTGTAAGGCATCATTAAATCGCTCCAATTGCACACTAACCATCCTGAGAAATTATGTACTGTTTCTTGAAATTTGGCTCGTAATCCAAATGCTTCTAAACTTTTTAATAAGGAGTACCAAACATCGTCTATTAGTCGCAAAGCACCTTTTCCAAAGTCTTTCAAGTATCTCATAGGG
>JAEOSO010000156.1 GCA_016840315.1 Candidatus Borrarchaeota archaeon
CAATGGAATTGTTTCAAACCCGCCCCTCTTTCATAATTCTATCCCGTTTGAAATGTACAAGTACAATTCTTGGTGAAGGATACAAGGCTAACATTTTAAGTAAATGAAAGTGAGCTACCTCAGCTCAAGCAATGAGGCTTCCTGCTTCAACCACAGACTCGATCCCCCAGGCGTGAATTCCCTACGCACCATAGGTACTACCAACTCTATAAAGAACAAGGTATATAAACACCACGCAATTCATCACCACTCTCAAGAGTTGGTGCGTTCTTGCTTAGCAATCAGTAAAGTGCTCACAGAGCGAACCTTAGGATGATTGTATGGACAATTCTTTATCGCAATTAGACGAGCAGTTTCTTGTCTTACTTTTTGAGAATGGAGGCATTTACCCGCAGTATGAACGATGGGATCTTGGTCCACAGGCGATTCAGCGGGGTCAAATTATTTTTTGGTATTCCGGACAACTCAATGTCGGATCAAAGACACTTATAAAAATAATGCGGCGTTTTGAGGAAAAAGGTCTTCTTTTAAGGAAAGATGTTGCCAGAGATCGTTCTCCAGTAATGCGATATATTCTAACAAAGAAAGGAACAGAATTAGCGCTTCAAATAAGAGAAAAAATTAAAATAGAATGTAGCAAGTCACCTGAGGACTGCTATCTCAAGGTAATAACGAAAACAATTGGAGATGAAGTGATAGAACAGCCTCTTTTTGCGATAAAGAAAGGTAACATCTTATCAATCGAAAACGTCACGCTAAAAAAAGAATCCATCGGTGATTCAGAGTTTGTCGTTACAAGTGGAGATACAATTATAGTTACAGTAAGAAAAGAAAATGAAGAGAATGGAGCACATGAAATTTTAGTGAAAGGAATTGAATGTGATGTAGAGTTTTTTGATAAAGCAAAACGTTATGCTCTTCTTATTTTACGCCAGAGAGGAGACTACACTGGACAGCAAATATCTTATAGATTTGAACCTCTAACCCCCCTCCCAGATGATTACTTATCAAAAAAACTCTCTTTAGAGCGAAAAACTAAACAACTTCTCAAAGAATGGAAGGGTCATTCCCAGAACGAAGTGCAGAAAAATGAGAACTAATTAAAAGGCTGCTGACAACATTTCATTGATGTGCACAACAACATCCTGCCAATGGTTGATCTCTAAAATCTTACCATTTTTGGCAAGTTGCCTGGCAAACCAAGGTCTGCCGGGAGGAATGTAAAAAATATTAACTTGATCAAAATACTTTACCACATCTCTTGGATCGTCACCATGTGTCCAGACGCAGTCAGAAATTAAAAAGCAGACTTTTTTTGGGGAGTTTGCTCGAACAAATTCAGAAAGGGCGAGTTCCAAAGCCCCTCGTATATCAGTCAGCATAGTATGGCGAAGTGAGACGATATCTGTAACAACTTTGTCAATTTGCTTTTGTTGATTGAGACTTTTAAGCAAGTATTGATCGATATTATACGCAATTACACCAAAACAGTCATTCTTGCGATTCATAGCATAAGAGAGCACTGATGCAATTAGAGTGGCAATCTCAATTTTTTCCCCACGCATGCTCTCAGACGAATCGACGAGGAGAACTGCACCTCTGCTTGTTTTTTCGCGTTCCCTTACCACCCAATCTTCTTCTTTAGGATAAATTTCTTGCACTAAATTTTCAATCGTACGATCGATGTCTAGTTCGTCTACTGCTCCAGAAAATTTATGAGGTCGTAAGCGACCTTCACGTCTTCCAAAAGGAGTGGCTCTAAGCGCACGTTTAATGGCAATTTGCATAGATAATACTTTCGCCAGTTGTTTCATGTATTCCCGGGGCTGGCGTTTATGAAATGCAACTCCAGTTGGTGAGGCAAAGGTTGGATGTGCGTCAAAGGATACGCTGACTTCCTCATCAGCAGAAAATTTGTCAGTTAAGGACTCTATTTCAGTTCCCCGATCAAGAGGAAGGGAATATGGAGTTCCTTCTGTCTCCTCGGGGGTTGTAAAAGTTACTTCCTTCGTATCCTCTTGGCTTCCTTCGTCATCGTTTGCTTGTTCTCTTGTTTCAGGAAATAAATCCTTCTCAAAATCATCTTCTTCATCTTCAATTGTTTCTTCTTGTTGTTCTCCGCCTTCTCCAGGTTCTTCTGGCTCTATTTCGCTTTGAAGTTCCTCGAATATCGAAGCGAGAATCTCGTAGATGATTTCTTCCTCAGTTTTATCAGTTGTTGGAGCCGGCCAAATTTTTAAACGTAAAGCAACTATTGCTGCATCAAGTAGATCTTCAAAGGTGTAATTATCTTTAGGACCATGCAAAATTAGTTGGACTAAATCAATTGCACCT
>JAEOSO010000012.1 GCA_016840315.1 Candidatus Borrarchaeota archaeon
GTTGGTCACATGCAGCCTAGTCATCGACAGTTCTGGGCTGGCTCACAGCAGCCCCCGTCCCTCAAGGGACACTTGAGGCAACGACAGCACCTTCATGGGTACTGTGTCTTGTGTACGCCCTTCACGCCAAGCCAGACACCTCAGTATACTGCACACCGATATGGTGGTTAATTGCTATTTAAGTGTTAGGGAGACCTGCGTGAAAGTGAAACACTCTACCGCAATTCATCCCCTCAACAAGTTGAGGGGTCTTCTTGCGAGGTGATTATAAAACGATAAGAAAAATTTGCGGGAGGCAGGACAGGGTGACATTAGATGTCTTTTTCTCTCCTCTAAGCGTTGCAATAGTTGGAACAAGTCGAAAAAAAACGAAAATAGGATATATAATCCTTGAGAACATGATCCTACAGAAATACCAAGGTAAGATTTATCCAATTAATCCTTACGCAGACAAGATCATAAATCGCATTGTTTATTCAAATATAAAGGACATTCCGGGTTCTGTGGACCTCGCGATAATCGCGCTATCTGCGCAGAGCGTTCCTAAAGTCATTCAAGAATGTGGAGAGAAAGGGGTTAAGGGAGTTATAATTGTCACGGGAGGCTTTGGGGAAACAGGGAGTGAAACGGGAACTGAATTAGAATATGAAATTAATAGAATTGCTAGCCGATACGGAATTAGAATCATTGGTCCAAATTGTATTGGAATTTTTGATCCATATAATGGCATCAATAGTTTTCTTGTACCACGTGAAAGAACAATAGGGTATCCAAAAAAGGGAAATATTGCTTTATTATCTCAATCGGGAGCAATCCTTGTAACACTCGTTGAATGGTGTGCATACCGGGGGATAGGAATAAGTAAAACTTGTAGTTATGGAAACGCCATTAATGTGAATGAAAGTGATCTTTTAGAATATTTAAAGCAAGATAGTCACACAAAAGCCATAGGAATGTACATTGAAGGTGTGAGAGAAGGAAGAAGATTTTACAAGACACTACATAGTGTGACTAAGTTGAAACCCGTTGTCATAAGCAAAGCTGGTAAAACCGATGATGGAGCGAAGGCTACGAAGTCACATACCGGCGCCCTAGCAGGATCAAATGTGTCATTTAACGCAATGTTTAAGCAAACAGGTGTGGTCACAGCAAAAGATCTAGAAGAACTCCTTGATATCTGTAATTGCTTTGTGACCCAGCCATTACCTAAAGGAAACAATGTCGGTATAGTAACAAACAGTGGTGGACATGGTGTCTTGGCAGCAGATGCTCTTGAATATAACAATTTACGTTTGGCAGCATTTAGCAATAGAACACTTGATCAATTACACAAATTACCTCAATATTGCACCCCTTCAAATCCGGTTGATTTAGCAGCAGACGCTGATACAGAAAGATATGAATGGGTAACAAAACTCATTCTAAGTGACCCGCAAGTTGATGCATTGCTGGTGATAATAATACCTAGTGGACCACGAATCGAACTTCAAACCATTAGAAAACTGGTTGGAGTCACAAAAAATACCGAAAAACCCATTATATCCTGCTTGGGGAGTACATTTAAACAATTTGAAAAATACAAGAGGATATTGGAGGGGGATAAAATTCCGGTTCATACGTTACCAGAAAGGGCTGTTAGAACATTAGGGGCATTAGTAGAATACACACGCTGGCTTCAACATGTGGCTTAAAAAAAAGAGAGATGGGTCCTTTATTACGCTAAATTGCGATTTTTATTCCCAGTACTCTAACTATTTCCTTGTAGCGGTTACGTACAGTAACTTCGGTTATTCTTGCAATTTCTGCAATCTCCCTCTGGGTTCTTCGTTCCCCTTCAGTAATGCTGGAGATATATAACGCGGCCGCCGCAAGGCCTGTTGGATCTTTACCAGCGGTTATTCCTAATTCTTTAGCCTGATTTAAAATGTCTATTGCACGCTGCTGAGTCTTTCCAGAAATTTTTAATTCTTCACTAAACCTGGAAATGAAGTCGACAGGACTGGCGATGGGGATTGAAATGCTTAGTTCTCGTAAAATTAAACGATAGCAGCGACCTAACTCTTTTTTGTTAACACGCGTGCATTGGGCGATCTCATCCAGAGTACGAGGAACTTTCCTAAGTCGTGAACCTGCATACACGGATGCTGCCACCATAGCTTCTATTGAACGTCCACGAACTAACTTTTTTTCTATAGCCCGGCGATAGATGACCGCTGCTGTTTCCTTAACGCCATTATGAATTCCAAGTTGGCTGGCAAGTCTTTCTAATTCCCGTATTGCGTGTGAGAGGTTACGTTCATAAGAACCTTGAGATCTTGTTCTAATTTGCCATTTTCTCAATCTATAAATCTGCGCACGTCTTTTTGGTGACAATTTATTGCCATAAATATCTCTATTTTCCCACCCAATCATTGTCGAAAGTCCCATAGAAGGTACGACACAAGAGACTGGACTGCCAACTCTGCTTCTTTTATTGCGCTCATCTGAAGTAAAGGCTCGCCATTCAGGACCTGTGTCGATCAGGTGTTCTGTTATTACCAGACCACATATACTACAAATTCGCTCCCCACGAATAGAATCCATTACAATTTCGGATGAACCGCATTCTATACATTCTTGAGAAGAAATAGATCCACTAGGTAAAAATTGGGTATCAGTTAATTCCGTACTCTCCACCATAAAAACACAGCCTTTGTCTAATTTATTGAAAAAGCCCATTTGAATAGATATTCAATGAGACTTTTGATTCCTCATCTCTAATATTGAGATGATGATATGTGTTACAATATTCTCATATTCCATATTTATATCTTACGATTATTCGCAAATTTATGATGAATTTTAAAGAATATCACAGAAATATTTGCAATAATCTTAGTAAGATTAAACTCTCCATAATTAGATAAGAATTGATATTTTTTAATTATGTGGTAAAACTTTCCGCAGTTCCGCATTATTAATAGTGACATTTTGCGATTTTAACATATAGTATCATATAGGCATATCAAATCTCAAAATTAAATGACAAAAGCTTTATATTACTAAAGCTCATTTTTGTTTTAAAATTCCCTTTACAGACAACTAAGCAAGAAAGCACCAATGCTTTAGCGTGTGATGAATGGCGTTGGGTTTATATAGTTTGTTGGTGATAGAGTCTATGAGTACCTACGGGGCGTAGGGATTTTAAGCCTGTGGAGATAAGACCTCCGTAACCCGTCAAGGGGATCGAGTCTGTCGTAGAAGCAGGAAGCCTCAAAGCTTTAGCTCGAGGTAGCTCACTAAGAATCCGTTAGACCCCAAAAAGGTCTATTGGGGGGTGCTTTAAGTGGGTGAATTAGTTCTCCGTTGAAAAAATAGTTTTTTCGGAACAAATGGGAGTTCGGCATCTTATAAAAACAGTAAAAGAACTTTTCTTGGTCCACGTTTCGGATACCGAACTTATTGGAGATATTGAATCAATTTTGTCGGATATTTTGACTATCCACTACTTCTTAAGACAAAAAAACAAAGTCTTAGTGGAAGAGCTTTCAAAATATAAGGAAAAAATTGCTACAACAGTATTTGAAAACTTGACGACAAAACAGAAGGCCATTCTTAGAGAAATTGCAGACATGAATGGAAAATCTCTTACATTGACAGCCATGATTGGCATTCTCTCAAAGAAGTTAGACGTCGCGCCATCGACCATACGGTGGAATCTAGTAGCTTTAAGGAATTCGGGATTGATCAATGCGGGAAACAAAGATAACAAGGGTATTCCAGTAAGATTAACAGAAATTGGAAAACTGACGGCACTCGCATTGATGGAAGAACAAACTATCAGCCTTGCTGAAACTGAGATTGCTTTAGAAATTGATGCGTGATTACATAAGAAAGAAGAAATGATACCTTAATACCCTACAGGGAAGCGCGCTATACTCGTTAGAAATCACCGCTCACGTAGGGTAATTCTTTTAATTTTTCTCGAACTAGTGTGATCTTCTGTTCTAGTGCTGCTTCCATTGCTGAAATTACGGGCAAATTGGAAGTATCATAATTCGAGGAAGTCTTAAACAGGTCAACATCTTTGACTAAGAAGTCAAGTTCATTTGAAATGTCGCCTAAGCGCATTAAAATGGTTTTAGCAGCTCTATCGGGACTGCTATGCCTTATATGGCCTTGCCAGATATAATTTTTGATTGGAAATTGCGATAAATCACTATATTGAGAATAAAATGCTTTTATGTCGTTGCTCATTTGAGTTATTAAATAGATCAGTTCAAGATCATCGAAATCTGATGAAGCAACGATAATACAGATCAATTTTTCATCAACATCAAAGGAGAGTTTATAATTCGATGTGATAAAGAATTGTAGCTTTTCTTTACCATCTGCTCTAAGTCTTTCACTAACATTTGCGATAATACTTGCAAATGGTCCAATGGTTGAGTAATCAAGTTTTAAGTTGCTGTCTGGCTCTCTATAGTAATAGATACACGCTTCTCGCGCCCTATCAACCACAAAAAACCCGTGTATGACCATATAATCGCCTCAGGAAAAACAACTTGTGAATTCATGATATGAACCACACATATTCTTAAAGAACATATCGGGTGCGTCAGTAAATCATTCACTTACAAACCTGGCAGGAAAAATGGTCTTTTAGAAACGTTTATAATGAGTTGTTTAGGAAAAAGTAGATGGTGCAAATATGTGTCCCTATACATGCTACAAGTGTAAGCAAGAGGTTGACATTACCCTAACAGAAGCATTGCCGGGCGTAAAATGCCCACATTGTGGTCAGCGTATTCTGTATAAAGCAAGACCGCCTATTATTAAGCGCGTAAAAGCAAAATAATGCTATTTTTTAAAAGGAGTTTTTCTTAGCAAACATACGCATTGCGCTAATATTTTTTTAACTTTCTAATTCAGGAAGGAGGGAGCTGATCTTGCACTTTATCTTCCGTCATTGCACGCTTTTGAATTTCATTGAATAGCGATGTTCCTAGGATGGCTTCTGTCTCTTTTTTGTATTTCGTGACCATTATGTCTATCAACTTTCTGCTGCCGTTCATTGTAGTGGAGATGCCCACACGTTCCTCTCGTTTGATCAGTTTTTCTTTCTCCATTGTGGCGAAATAAGGAAGCACATAATAATGGGGAACTTGGAAATGCGTTGCTAGTTTCCGCGTGGTGGGAAACCGTATTCGAAAAGCGTTTTTACTAAAGCGGATGGTAATAGCATGATCAACAAAAAGCATAATCTGTACGGCCGCCTCGAAGAGTTCATCTTGAGTAAGCGGTTTACCTTGCGTCTCATGTGCAGTCATATGCTTTCCTTCACTTCATTTTTCCTCGTTCTTCCTCGGTAATCGGCTGCAGATAAACAACTTCAGCGTCCACATCTTTGGCAATCTGTTCAAGTTCTACCTTCCTTAGGTGCTTTGACTCAAACTTCAGATGAGAAGTTCCTGAACCGTCAGTGACCGCAATAACCCGAAATCTTGGCATCTTTACTCCCGTTTTCACTTTCAATCGTTCGCGCACATAAATCTTAAGTGGCATCTAGTATCACCTCTCTACAATTGTATACCAATTGGTATATTATGTAATATGAATACTTAACTCAAACTTATATAATTGTCGATAACAACGTACTATCGATATAATCTCATTTTGAGTTGATCAATATGACAAAGCGTCGTGAACTAGCATCAGGCCTAAGGGGAGAGTCGCTGGTGCGAAAGGGATTGTTCGAGAAAATCGATGGCATCCCCCAAATCCGGATTGTTCCTGACTTGAATGTCATCAAGATAGGAGGACATGGAATTATTGACTATGGTAGAAGAATAGTTATGCCCTTAGTGGAGGAGATCGGAACGCTTTCTGAGAAGAATAAACTTCTAGTGGTCACTGGTGGAGGTGTGAGGACGCGCCACATCCTTGACCTGGGAATTAACTTGGGCTTGCCGACAGGAGTGCTGGCAGAATTGGCTGGTAAGATCAGTGAGCAGAATGCTATTATGATGTCCATACTACTTTCAAAGTACGATGCAGTGCGAATACACACTAGTGATCTTTTGAAAATTTCCAGCCTACTCGCCATAGGTCTTTTGCCAGTAACCCACGGCACTCCGCCATACGGACTCTATGAACAACCGCCAAAGGTGGGGTCTATTCCTCCAAATCGAACAGACACCGGCGCCTTCCTCATTGCTGAGGTACTCGGGGCAAAGAATTGTATTATGCTGAAGAATGTGGATGGCCTCTATACTAAAGACCCTCGGGTGAACCCTGATGCTGAACTCATCCGTGAGATTGCTGCAAAAGAATTACTTGAAAGCGATATGGAGGATATGGTGCTTGAGAAAAGAGTTGTGGAGTTACTTCTTACCGCTAAGCATGTGAAGGAAGTAAAAATTATTAATGGACATAAACCTGAACATTTGACCAGAGTTATAAACGGAGAAAATATCGGGACAGTTGTGACTAGTCGCAAGAAATGAGGACAAAGTTGGCCATCTTAAAAATAGTAGCCTTATAAAGGTAAACATTTTACGACAAAAAAACGTTGGGTTGATATACGAAGTCACAATCATACCTTATGATGATGTGACGGGGTAAGTTGCGTGGATCTCCTTATCCTTTTGGCGCGACGCCTCAAGTAATACATCGAGACGGAGATCATCGCCGAACTTTAAATCGACTGGAGGTCGTCAGCGTCGTCGTTACTCACAACGGGCTTCCTCTATCGACCCGTCGGATAACTGTCCAAGTTTGTCTAACATTTTAGATAGAGTAATAAGAAGTTAAAGTCAAGAACCCCGCCCTGAAGGAACGGGCTTGGGATGGTGGTACTAACGCGAGTCTTGACTAGACTCAGTTTCAACCACATGTTGTTGGGACTACCCGTATTGGGCTATAAGAACGTTGGGATGCATACCCTAGTCCCAACCACTTCGGTAGAACCACTTAATACCACTCTCACAAAACATTTGTGGGATACGCCTGATATGGCTTGTCGAAGGGTGCTCAACTCGTACACAGGAGGATTATATCATGGGTCTGTGTAATACAAGAGTACCGGTAGTAGGAAACGATGGAAAACCACGAATGCCGACCAAAGCCTCACGTGCTAGGCGCTGGATAGCACAGGGAAAGGCAGTAGCTAAATGTAGTAAGTTAGGGATATTTTATGTACAACTTACTCGAGATGCGGGCTGCCACATCCAGGATATCGGGCTGGGGCTTGACCCTGGCTCTAAATACGACGGGATCGCCATTGTATCTAAAAAGGAAGTGGTCCAAACGGGGATGACCGAACTACCACAAGGCATTACCAAAAAACTGGAGCAACGCAGCAACCAGCGCAGAAATCGACGGTGTAGAAACTGCCGACGAAGAGAATGCCGCTTTAATAACCGCCCACGTGCGGAAGACTGGCTGGCACCCAGCCAGAAATCAAAAGTAGAGTTCAAACTTACTATTATCGCAGGGTTACGGAACCTGTACCCCATCAACAAATGTGTGGTCGAAGATGTGTGTTTCAACCATTACCAGAAACGCTGGGGGAAGTATTTCTCTACCGTAGAAATCGGTAAGACGTTATTATACGAAACGCTGGTTGAATGGTTCGGCCAGCTAAAACTGGTGAGCGGTGTAGAAACGGCACAATTACGTGCCAAATACGGTATACATAAATGTACCGACAAGCGAAAACATGTAGTGGAATCTCATGCCATAGATGCGCTGGTAATAATCGCCAACGAATTAAATCTCACAAATCTCGAAATACCGTCGTTTTACGTGTGGAAGCGCTATCAATACCGCAGGAGACAACTGCACAAATTTCAATTCGCCAAAGGCGGAATACGTAGACGAGAAGGGGGTAGCAACAGCCTGAATGGCTTCAAAAAAGGCGACTTAGTCCTGTATCGAAACCGATTGGCACGAGTGGGAGGCTATATGAATGGTAAAATCTCACTCCACATCGTTGGCGTAAAAAACACACGCTTTACGCAACGCGCAGAGCCGAAAGAATGCATCCGATTATATCATCAAAAAATAATGTACGCCGCAATTCCTCCCACCCGCTAAAGCCGGGGGGCTTCCTTGCGGAGGTTATTTGATGATTCCTTCGCTATCATTACTTTGACCGCCATAATGACCGCCTCGATCGTGTCACCCGGCCTAATATTCAATTCATCAACCGCCTCAACAGTAATAACCGCCGTTACAGTTGCAGGTTCTGTCACCTCCACCTCAACTTTTGCTGCAACTTGCCCTTTATCAATACTGACAACTTTACCCACGATTTGATTCCTAGCACTTATTTTCAAATTATAACCTCACAAAGTCTTTGGCTTTGACTACCATTACCTCAGTGGCTTTGATTATCGCTTTGACGGCATCGCCTTCCTTTATATTCAATTCATCTACCGCTTCAGAAGTTATCACCGATTCTATAGTAGTTGGAATTTTCAATTCAATTTTTACTTTCGCAGCAACTGGATCTCTCATAACGCTGACAACTGTGCCTACTAAGCGATTTTTATCAAGTAATTTAAAACTTATTGCCTCCCACAACTCCTTATCGGCTAAAGTTGCCTGAATGAGATTTTCTAAGCGTATATAGTAGTTTAATAACTCCTCGCCAGTTTGAGTCAGTTCAGAGCCTCCACCCTTCCGTCCACCCCGGAATTTTCGAATAATTGGTTTCTTAAGACGGTCACTTATCTTCTTTAGAAGGCCCCAGGCGTATCGATAGGATAGACCGGTTTTTTTGCGGGCACCGTGTTTGGAGGGGACATCACGAATAGCATCGCTAATGCTGCCAGTTTCTGCTATTTTTTCCAGAAGTAAAGCGCCACCTTTTCCAAGTAAAGCTTTGTCTTCCTCACTAAGTGATTTATCCTTTAGTTCTAACCACAGACGAAACTTTGGGGCGACTTTAGTTAACGTGTTGATTCCATTATTGTCCTTTTCTTCTATTCCTTTTTCCCGTTTCTTTTCTTCATTTTCGATTTCGGAAGACATTTCAATCAAAACACAGATTTAGAATTATTATATTTTAATAGATCATCTCTCCGCTAATAAATGCTTCCGTGCGATTATCAGAAGGATTATTGAAGATTTGGTCCGCAGTACCTATTTCAATCATTTCCCCATCTAACATAAAACCAACTGAGTCACCTAGGCGTTTTGCTTGAAAGAAATTGTGTGTTGCCATGATAACAGTGACTCCTCTTTCCCGATTGATTTTTTGGATGGCGTTTTCGATCAATGCAACATTTGAAGGATCCAAATTTGCTGTAGCTTCGTCTAACAACAACAAGTTTGGTTCGGTTGCAAGTGTTCGAGCTAAGGCAACTCGCTGAATTTCGCCACCAGATAATGTACTTGCTTTTCTCTCCTCAAAACCATGAAGACCTACCATATTAATTGCACGATTTACTTTTTCGTCTATTTCATCTTGAGATAGCCCCCTAAGTGTGAGACCATATTCAACATTCGCTTTGACTGTTACGTTAAAACATATTGGATTTTGGAATACAAAACCCATTTCTCGTCGTGCCGTTACTTTTTGTTTCTTAGTCAATGAATTAAGTGACCATCCATTATATTCAATTTCTCCAGTCGTAGGAGGCTCTAGCAAGTCAATAAGGCGTAAAAGAGTAGTTTTCCCTGCTCCCGAGGGACCAATAAGTGTAAAAAACTCTCCTTGTTCAAGTTCGAAGGAGATGTCCTTAATTGCATAATTGAAGCCGTATTTCTTTGAAAGTTCACGCACCTTGAAAAATGTCATCTTACAATTTCGCCCCCTTCTTGAAGCATTGTGAAAATTAAATTTACAAGAAAAGCAAGAACAATTAAAATCAGTCCAAGCGCGATCGCCATTCCGAACAGGCCCATGCGCGTCTGTAAGACAATTGCTGTAGTCATTGCACGCGTGCTAAACCGAATGTTGCCGCCCACTATCATAATGGCTCCGACTTCGGAGATCGCTTGCCCGAATGCGACACATATGCCCGCTAAAATGGAAATTCGTGCTTCTTTGAGTATCGTGACCCACAACTGCCATTCTGAGGCACCTAAAGATATAGCGGTATCTCTGTATTTGCCATGAACGCTTCTAACGGCAGCCATCGTGATGCCTGTGACGATTGGTGTAGCCAGAATCCACTGTGCTATGATCATAGCTGTTGGAGTGTATAAAAGACCCAAAAAACCCATTGGCCCACTTCTTGAAATAGCAAGAAAAACAAACAAACCAATAACAACAGGGGGAAGCCCCATAAACGTATTAACCAAATTATTGATAATTCTTTTGCCGACATAAACTCGAAGACCGAGGAACATACCTAATGGGATGCCACAACAAGCTGCTAGAAATGTTGCTGTACCAGAGACTCTTAATGAAAGTAACATAATTCCCCACACTTCTGAGTCAAGTGAAAATATCAAGTATAGGGCTTCAACTAGAGCCTCAAAGAAGACCATCATGTATCACCGATATGCGACTTATCATCCTTATGTAATTATGCGCATAATGGTATCTTTATACAAATTGAGAACTGCTCCCCTTTTCGTGACGCTAGTTAATTATCCGTTAGGTATATATATGCCTATCGCAATACGGTATGTTCATCCATACATATCGATGATATTGAGGAAAGCGAATTAAATGTCACTTTTGAATCAAAAACGCACCAAAATTGTAATTGCGGTGGCCATTGTTGCAGTAATCGGTCTTAGTGCAAGTCTAGCAGTATGGGAATACGGAAGACCAAAATTAATCATGGCAACCACTACTTCAACGTATGATTCTGGCTTACTCGATTATGTTTTACCAGGCTTCGAATCTAAATACTTTATTGATGTCGACATAGTAGCCGTCGGGACGGGTAAAGCCATAGCTACAGCGAAAGCAGGTGATGCTGACTGTCTTTTAGTACATGCACGTTCAAAAGAAGATTTGTTTGTTTCGGAAGGTTATGGTGTACATCGAGTCTGTGTGATGTATAATGATTTCATAATCATTGGACCATCCGGTGACCCTGCAGGCATACTTGGGATGACTGATGCTTCAGATGCGTTTAAAATGATCGCCTCAGTAGAAGCAATCTTTGTTAGCAGAGGAGATAGTTCGGGAACTCACACAAAAGAAATGGCAATTTGGTCAGAAGCAGGTATAAACCCAGTCGGTAATGCGTGGTATATGGAAACCGGGCAGGGCATGGGAGCGACGTTAACGATCGCGGAAGAACAACAAGGATACTGTTTAGTCGATCGTGGAACTTGGTTATCAAAGAAAGATCAAATGTCCCTTATTGTTTTGTCAGAGGGTGATTCAATACTGTTGAATCCTTACGGTATGATCCTCATCAATCCAGAGATGTATCCAAATCTTAACCATGAAATGGCTCAAAATCTTGTTGCATACATGATCTCTGAGCAGGGGCAACAAAAAATCGCAGATTTCAGAAAAGGCGGTGAGATTCTGTTCAAACCCCTATATGGCAAATGTGCTAGCATAACTGGATGTCCAACACAATCTCAAGAATTGGCATTCTGGGGTTCAATAAGTGGTAACTTTGGCACACTTAGTACTATCACTCATTTTGAGGGATTTTGCAAACATTACGCTTAAAGGCCACCTTTTTTTATTTTAGCACTATTTTGGGCTAAATCAACAATATTAATATCATTCAACCAAATCTCGAAGTTTTTTGAGAGTTAAAATTTTAAAATTCACAAATTACTAATAGAAATGAGGGATGGATCAGCAATGAAAGATTCAAAATTTCTAACCATTGATGAAGCTTTGAAAAAAGGTGGAAATGTGAGCTTGAGAGGTTGGGTTTATAGAGAAAGGAAATCGAACAAATTTGTCTTCATTGTCCTAAGAGATGAATCAAACATAATACAATGTGTTATATCAAAGGAAAAAAATCCGGAGTTCTTTGAAGATGCTGAAAAATTAACGATCGAATCTTCAATCAAAATATCAGGAACTGTTCGGAAAGATGAAAGAGCTCCCACTGGCTATGAAGTTTCCCCTGTATCTGATTTGGAGATAGTCCAAATTGCCGAACCGTTTCCCATCACTGCAGAACAGTCTCGTGAGCTTTTATATGATAATAGGCATTTATGGCTAAGATCAAGAAAATTAAATGCTGTATTAAAAGTTCGGCATACAGTTGTTGGAGCGATTCATGAATTTTTTAGATCACGTGGATATTATGAATTCGACGCACCTCTGTTTCAACCAAGCATGTCAGAAGGAGGTTCTACACTTTTTGAAGTGAAATATTTCGATAATGATAAGGTGTATCTCAGCCAATCCTGGCAATTGTATGCTGAAGCTGGTATTTTTTCTTTGGGACGGATATATAACATGGGCCCTACATTTCGAGCTGAGAAGTCAAAATCATCTCGCCACTTAGCTGAATTTTGGATGGCAGAAATGGAAGCCGCCTGGATGCAACTTGATGAGGTCACTGAAGTGGCAAAAGATGAGATTCGTTTCATCATCAAGCAGGTGCTTAAGAATAATCGAAAAGAATTAGAGTTCCTGGAGAGAGATATTAGTTTATTAGAACTTTACGAAAAAGCGGAGTATCCAACGATAAAATACGCAGAAGCCCTCGAAATTCTTAACACTAAATATAACATGGATGTGCGCTGGGGGAAAGATCTTAGAACTCAAGAAGAAGCAAAAATTGCGGATCATTTCAAAGTTCCTGTTGTAGTTACTCATTATCCAGTTGAAATAATGGGGTTCTACAAACCTCCAGCTCTTCCTGACAATCCTGAAGAAGCGTTATGTTTTGACATGTTAGCTCCAGAGGGTGGGTTAGAGATCATTGGCGGCTCAGAAAGAAGTTTGCTAGTTGATGATATGATACAAAGACTAGAAGCAGATGGTGAAGATCCCTTGCAATACGATTGGTATTTTGACTTAAGACGATATGGTAGTGTTCCTCATTCAGGCTACGGTTTAGGCGTCGAAAGGGTAATCCAATGGATCTGTGGATTAGAAAATATCAAAGATGCCATCCCTTTCCCGAGAACTATGACGCGAAAAAAACCCTAATTCTATATGTCAGAATCACGTTAAATGTCATATTGTTCTACTTTTTTCTGCTTGTCAATATGCAATTACATCCCTGTTGAAATGGTGGGCAACCTTTTTTCTCCATCAACCTTAAACCTTACGATTATTTATAAAACTGTGAAATTAGTGATACAATCCCACGCTTTATGATAATCATCAATCTTTCCATTAGAGGAGCATCGAGAGGGATTGCTACAAAAGATTCTTGGTTTATCTTCTTATAAGCACATAAAGAACCATTAATAGAGATGTTTTTCTTGTTCGTGTAACCCTAAAAATAGGATGAGACTGCTATAGAAACATTTTTATTCGGTAACGAAACAAAGCATCGATACGCAAGGAGCATTTTTGAAGTCTTGGAATGCGGTAGTGCTTCTTATAACTAATTCACTGACACAAAAAGCTAGAAAATTAGTTAACCGCCTGTCTGATAAAACAGGTCTGCATAAAATAATTAAGAGGCTGTTTTTGATCGAAATGACAGAGAAGGGTAACTATGTGAGTCAACTATTCGGTAATTAACTAAGAAATCAACCAAGGAAATACTGTGAAGAAACTCTTAAGAACCTGAAAATACCTTTTAAGGCATAAAAAATGTTAGATCAACCGTAAATAAATCTATGAGATGCTAGAGAAAAACTCAATATACAGTGATGAAAAATGGGCTATACTATTTCAGAAAAAATATTGGCGAGAGCTTCTGGAGAAAAACATGTAACAAGCGGTCAAAAAGTGACTGCAAAAATCGATCTCGCCTTAACTCATGATGTATTATGCGGTCCTGCTGCTGAAATTTTAGAACAATTAGGTGGAAAAGTCTGGGATCCCTCACGTATAATTGTCACTCCAGACCATTTTGTACCTAGTAAAGACATCGCTACTGCAAAGTTATGTTTAGCGATGGAAGAATTCGTGAAAGAACAGAAAATCGAGAATTATTATCCGATTGGCCAACATGGAATATGCCACATTATGCTGTCACAAGAGGGTCATGTAGTCCCTGGTGATCTTGTCGTTGGAACTGATTCACATACATGTACTTCAGGTGCGGTGGGAGCATTTGCAGTTGGAATAGGCACGACTGAAATGGCAGTGGTTTTTGCTGCTGGTGAATTATGGTTTAGAGTCCCTGAAACTATGTATTTCAATATTTTAGGAAGGTTACCTGAACATGGGTATATATCGGGCAAAGATATCATTTTAACGATTATAGGTGAGATTGGCGTAGAAGGCGCGACTTATCGAACGATGGAATTTGATGGAACGCATTACGAGCCCTGCCATTCGATGAACGTTTTACTGTATGCAATATGAGCATAGAGGCAGGCGCTAAAACAGGAATAGTTTGTCCGGATGAGAAGACACAACAAATAGTTCAAAGAACTAAAAGATCATTCGCTCCACTAATAAGTGATAAAGATGCCGAATATATAGAAAAATTCGAAATAGAAGCAGAAAATCTAGAGCCTGTGGTTGCAAAGCCACACCTGCCATCTAACGTTGTTCCTGCTAGAGAATTAGCAGATGAAGAAATTGATCAAGCATTTATTGGCTCATGTACAGGTGGAAGGCTTACAGATTTGAGAGTGGCTGCAAAAATACTAAGAGGACGTCAAATTAGTCCAGATGTTAGGCTAATTGTGATCCCAGGTACCCAAAAGATTTGGTTACAGGCTTTAAGAGAGGGTCTTCTAGAGATCTTTGCTGAAGTTGGAGCCGCAGTCTCTACACCGACATGTGGACCATGCATAGGTGGCCATATGGGTGTGCTGGGTCCTGGAGAAAAATGTATTGCGACGACTAATCGCAACTTCATCGGCAGGATGGGAGATCGAACAAGCGAAGTGTTTTTAGCTTCGAGCGCCACAGTTGCCGCTTCTGCATTGACTGGGAATATTACTGATCCGAGGGATGTAATGTGAATGAAATAAGAGGAAAAATCATAAAATTCGGGGATAATATCGATACCGACTTAATAATAACAGCTCATAGACTTACTTTAGGTTCAGATTATGAGAAGTTAGTAAAATATACATTTGAAAATTTTGATCCACAGTTTTTGGAAAAAGTCGAAAATGGTCAGACAATTATTGTTGCCGGCAGGAATTTTGGGTCGGGTAGTTCAAGAGAACAAGCTCCTTATGTATTAAAGTATTCTGGCATTAAAGCAGTTTTAGCAGAGAGTTTTGCTCGTATTTTCTTTCGAAATGCAATAAATATTGGACTTCCCGTATTTTTAGCGCCTAGTGTATCGGACTTTGGAATGGATCTTGATGAATTGGTTATTACCCCTGCTACTGGCGAGGTGAAGAATCTTGCTACTGGAGAAAAAATAGACATGGAACCATTACCTGAATTCATAGTGGAGTTATTAGATAGCGGAGGTATCGTAAATTATCTGAAGCGAAAGAGAACTTCAGCGTGAAAATGGATAGAAAAAGTGTACGCAACGTTTTCTGCGATAAAAATCGTTCTATATCTCTCCGCTTGGCATGACAACAATTCCCTTACTAGAAATTTCGAAGGGAAAACGCTTCAAGCTATGGGCTGTGGCACGCATTTTTCTGATGACCAAACTTCTCCTCATTTCGGCCTGTTCTTCTTCTAGGGAAAGGATAATGAGACCCTGTGCTATGAATTCTTCAACTCCATAGCGACTTAGCCCTGCACTTTTACTCAATATCTCAGAGGTCATTATGCTTGTCACTCCAAGTTCCCGTAACAATGCACTGAGTTTAAAAATGGATCCACGTACTTCAGCAGCCGATTCGATCCTTAGACCAAGACCTGAAAGAGAATCAACGGCGATCCTTTGAGCGTTAATGGTTTTTGTCGCTTTGTAAATTTCCTGAGCGAGAGTATTGAGATCAAAGCCTCTTCGGAGTGCCCATTCTTCAGAACTAGGCAAGCCAGCCTTGCTTGAAGCTGCGTCAATCATAATAAGTTTTTTTTCAACCTCTAATTGTTCAAGATCCCAACCAAACTGCGCAGCCTCTCTTCTAAGTTCTGAGGGTTTTTCTTCAAGAGTTACAAGGATACCGGTTTCGTTATATTTTTCTGCACCTGCATTTAGGAACTGCATACTGAAAATCGATTTTCCTGTACCAACGCCTCCTGATATAACAATATTCGTGCCTCTAATGAAACCTCCATGTAGGATTCCATCAAGTCCTGGGATGCCAGTTTTTACCCTTTCAATTAATCTTTGTGTAGTTGCCATTATTTCCCCTCATTATACAATTTGATCTGTATAATCTTCGCCTTTGAGAACTTTTGTCAAAGGCCACATTTGAATCTCCGTTATATCGGTGTTTTTGCCAAAAGATTTACGAAGTTGTTCTAGTTCCTTAATATCATGAACTAATGCAAGGCAAATGATAGTTATTTCATCGTCTTCAATACCAACAAAACGTATCTCGGGTCTTTGTTTTTGCGCCTCTGCAATTTGTTGGGCTCGTTCCTTAGAAATATCATGAAGTATGTGCCCAGAAACTTTCAAGCGGAAAAGAGCATGTTGATTTAATCCTAGACTCTCAGGGGAGATAAGGACGGTAAAGTTCTTAATGATGCCTTTGTCTTTCATACGCCGAACTCGAAAGTGAATTCCACCAGTGCATGAACTAACATCCACTGTTTGTGGTGTCCGGCGAATTTAGCTGTCTCGCAATGTCAGTAAATGCAATGCGGGCATTGCCTTGCAATATTGACAGAATTTGCCTATCTAATTCGTCAAGTTCCCATTCCTCGGATTGCAAATTTTTCCCTCACTCAATCTTGTTTGAATGGTTCTCATTTCTTTACATAGAGAAGTTCCACTATTTAAACTTTTGCGAAATTCACAACATCTATGGCACAAATTGAAGAAAAGTTCTTTTAACAAAAAAGTCGCTATCACATGAAACGAACCTATCGTGTGCTCTATGAAAGTCTAATAATCTTTCCTTTGGTTTTTGTACCATTATGTTCATATTTCTTGATTAAATTGCCAAAAAACAAAGATTAAGGTCTCTTTGGAGAATAAATGTTTTCTTAATAATCATTTCATCCAACTAAGAAAGTTCAATACAAAACTTCGAAGATTTTAGCACCCCATTTTTCTTCAAAAGGCGAAAATAGGGGAATGAACAGATTTTAATTTGACAAACGTCATTTAAAGAAAGAAATCATTTAATGTTTTCACGTTTTTAAGCCGTTTGGACTTTCTTGAAACCTTTATGTAAAATAAAAGGGATTCAATAAATTGAAAACAACAGTCCAAGTCACGACCCATACAAACAAGTATGCTGGTAAGCCGTTTGTCAAGATTTTAACAGGTGTTAACTGGTCTGCTTCGGGAGATTGGCTTTCAGTGAGGCGTATTAACATAAGAGCAATTGGATACGTGCCAAAAAGGCCGATTACGCCTATCACGGCTCCAGGCCAATGTAATATCCCAGTGAAACCGTTTATAAGACCTACAACTATGGCTAAAAACACTTTCATCCAATAGATTTTATTTGAAACATCCATACAATTCCTCCAGTTGAGGTAAGAGATTATGAAGAAGGACATGTCGAATGTCGATATAATGTCAGTTTTGACCGAATGTAGAGACAGGATCAAAGATTCATGGATAGATAATATCTACCAGATCGATTCCATGTTTATCTGGAAATTTCGAAAGCCTGATGAAGGCAGCTTCAACGTCCTTATTCAAACATCACCTATTCAAAGGATTCATTTGACTGAATATATGAGAACCCCACCAAAGATACCGCCTAACTTTTGCATGACGCTACGGAAATATCTGAGGAATAAGCGGGTTACGGATATTCGCCAATATAATTTCGATCGAATAGTAACAATTGAAGTGGGGCAACTGACGGATACATATGCAATTATTATTGAACTTTTCGGTCATGGGAATTTATTGCTTTTGGATCCAGAAGAGAAGATTCTTATAGCTCAGCACTATAAAAAAATGAGAGATCGAGATGTTCTCCCAAAAAAGAAATACCTCTATCCACCTAGCCGTGGAATTGACATTTTCCAGATTACTGAGACAAAATTAAATGAAATTATGAAGTCATCAGAGGGGAACATTATACGTACTCTTACACATTTTTTTAACATCAAAAAAATCTTTGCTGAAGAAATTTGCCTCAGGTCAAACATTGAAAAGACTACACTCGCCCTACAAATTACAGATGATGAGCTACAATCAATTAAAAAGGCTATAAATTCGCTCTTTCAACCATTAACTCAAGGACTTCTGTATCCTGAAGTTATTTATGAAAACTCTACGCCAATTGATGTTACACCTATTCATTTGAAGAAATATTCGAATTTAACAACGAAAAAGATACAATCCTTCAATGAAGGACTTGATTTTTATTTCGGCGAGATTGAAAAATCTACATTAACAGAAGCGGTTACTGCACCAGTGAATGAACAATTAGGAAGGTTAGAGCGAATTCGTGAACAGCAAGAAAAGACACTCGAAGAATTACAGATATCAGAAATGAAAAAGAAACAAATCGCAGAAGAGATATATATCCACAGTGCGCATCTTCGGGAAATCATACATACGATTGGTTCTGCATATGAAAAAGGAATTACATGGGGAGAAATAATTAATAGAATAGATGAAGGTAAAAAGAAAGGAATTCGCGCTGCAGAATTAATTAAACGCATAGATCTTGCAAATAAGATTATAATAACTGAGTTAAACAACAATGAGATAGAATTTCGTTTGCATCAGTCCGTTGAAGAAGTAGCCTCCAATTATTATGCTGCTGCTAAAAAGATTGCCTTAAAAATTGAAGGTGCAAAAAGTGCATTAAAAAAGACTTTACATAAGATTGAAGAAACAAAGGAAAAGGAGAAAGATGAAATCCAAGAAGAGGTCGTACTAAAAAAGAAAAGAAAACAAAAATGGTACGAGAAATACCGCTGGTTTATTTCTTCAGACGAATTTTTGGTACTCGGCGGGCGGGATATGACTTCCAACAAAAGTCTCTTCAAACGACATATGAATGAGGATGATCTCTTTTTGCACGCTGAAATTCAAGGTGCTCCTTATGTTATAATAAAAACTGAAGGAAAAGAGGTTCCAGAAAACACGTTACGGGAAGCAGCACAGTTTGCGATATCTTACTCACGAGCATGGAAAAGTGGACTAGGCGCGGGAGATGTATACTATGTTCGTGCTCCTCAGGTTTCGGAAACCGCACCTTCCGGCGAATATATTCCGAAAGGAGGTATTATGGTACGTGGTGAGAGAACTTATCTCAAGAATAACCCAGTAAAAATCGCTGTGGGTGTAAAGATAGAGAAAGACTTTGCAATACCAATTGGTGGTACTCCATCAGCAATTTCACATCAAACAGAAAACTATGTGCTTTTAGTTCCTGGAGAGATTTCAAGCGGCAAATTGACTCACAAAATTAAGGAATTTCTCTTGAAGCGCGCGAAGGAGGAAGATAGAAACAAGATTAAGAGATTGTCTGCAGATGAAATTATTAGGGTTCTGCCGCCAGGAAACTCAAAAATACTAAAAGCATAACATATTCGACATATGAACAATATGGGGCTCTGTTTAAAACGACTAAATGCACGTATTTCGCAAGCAATATATGATCACGAATACCAGTAAAATTGGTATAAAATATTGATGTTCAATAATAAAAATTGATAACTAGTGCGCGTAATAGAGGGAGGGTGTTTATAACTAATTCGAAGAAGACCCCCCAACTCCGAAAGCTAGTCGATAGGGGCGGTTGGTTTCAGCCTGTGCGAATAAGGGAGCTGTTCCACACTTCGAACCAACAATTTTTGATGCATTCTTGTACTAAATTAGTACAAGTTTAATAAAATTGATTACCTAGGTTTTTAAACACATTTTTATATTAGAAAGCCGGATAATACCGCTTCTACAGATATGCATACCATTATCGTCAACTTCAAAAAAGCGAAGACAGTACTGGGGTATCATTCCTAATGACATACTAAAGAATTTTTCAATTCTATGAAGAATAATGCAGTCTTTGAGAAAAAATCTTTCATTTATAGTCACTAATCTTTGTATCGCTTTAATCGGTGAAGTAATTGGCTGAAAAGAAAGTTTTTGTAATCGGAATTGACGGTGGAACTTTTGAAATAATTAAATCTTATTTGAATAAACTTCCAAACTTTTCAAAAATAATAAAAGAAGGCGCAAACGGATTTCTGAAGAGCACAATTCCACCACTTAGTCCAGCAGCATGGACTTCTATTGTTACAGGAACTAACCCTGGAAAGCATGGAATTTTTGATTTTTTTGCAGAATCCTCTAATGGTTATGAGCTCAAATTAAGTTACTTAAAAAAGCGTAACAGTAAAGCAATATGGCATTCACTCAACGAATATGGAAAAAAGACGGTCATAGTTAATTTTCCTTTTACATATCCTCCTGAAAAAGTCAATGGGTTGATGATATCGGGATTAGGATCGCCTGGGATGAAGAGCCAGTTCACATATCCAGTTTCTTTGAAACCGGAATTACTAGCGAATATTCAGGATTACCGAATAGATGTGGATGTTGAGGAGTTTTATTCAAACCAGGTATTAAACTTTGTAAATGATATATATAATATAACCGAAGCAAGAAAACGTGCAGTCTTATACTTAATGGAAAAAAAGGAATGGGACTTCTTTATGGTCGTGTTCGTAGGCTCAGACCGTCTACAACACTTTCTTTGGGACACTAATCTTACTATAAAGACAACAAAGGGAAAACTAAAATACAATGCTATTGTTCGATATTATCAACTAATTGATGCTATTCTCGGAGAAATTCTTCAAAAACTTGATGAAAATACAATTGTTATGATAGTATCTGATCATGGATTTAAACAAGTAAAAAGAGACTTTTACATCAACAACTGGTTGAAAAAAATTGAACTTCTTGATCTGAAAAATCGAAAATCTCTCGCGACATGGTTAATTAAATGTGGTATTACCACAGAGAGTACAAATACTGCACTCATGAAGTATGCGCACTCAAAAGTGTACAAGATACTAAACAAACTGATTCCTAAACGCCTTGTTTCCTTTTTTGCACTTTCTTTGAGTAATATTCGTAAGTATTGTGATTGGCAAAAAACAAAGGCTTTTTCTTATTCGCTCACTGGGCAAAGCATCAGGGTCAATTTAAAGGGTAGGGAGAAAAATGGAATCGTTGAACCAGAAGAATATGATGATCTAAGAGACTTTATCGCTTCCGAAATCTCTAAACTCACAGATCCAGAAACAGGCGCGAGAATAGTATCAAGAATTTATAACCGTGAAGAAATCTATAATGGCCCATATACAAAGGACGCTCCAGACTTATTGTTTCAATTAAATGACGGATATGCAATGTTTGGTGGTTTTGGGAATGATATATTTAGTACAATGAAAGATAGAACCAAAAACTCAAAAGGTAACTCAGATGGTCATATTTGGAAAGCGGCACATGATGTTAACGGGATTTTCATGGCATTTGGAAAAGATATTCGCCCAATCCAGATGGAAGCAAATGTTTTAGATATTGCACCTACTATTTTGCATATAATGGACGTTCCTATTCCTCACATGATGGATGGAATTGTTCTTAGAAAGATATTCGATACTAATTCAGATATTTATAATAGAGTGGATAAAATCGATCAAACAGATAAAAATAAAGAGATCGATGAAGAACTAGAAATACTCACCAAGGAAGAAGAATTAGAAATCATGGAACGATTAAAAGGTCTAGGGTATATGTGAAACCCCTTCAACAAGTTTTGGGGCATAATCACCAATTATAACAACAACAGCATTATCGCTCAATTTATTTGGAATTCTTTTTTCTATAATAAGATCCTGAAATTTAACGAGCAGCGGCTTCAATTCATTTATCTGATATCAGCGAGAAGACCCCTTCCGACAGGGAGGGGTAGTTGACTTTAGCAGAATTCAGAGTAGGATATATGACCAACCATTCTGTTAATACATTTGGAGTCTTACATTTCATTTACCAATTTGGCAGCAGTTATTTCTATTTTGTCCAACAAAGAATTGATTTGGTCTATTGTCTGCAAAGGGGTATAGACTATAAGAATACCGCGATAATCAGGCCCGTAGATCTTCTTTAGAATGACATTGCCGTTATTAAAGTTTAGGATTGCCGCCTTCATTTCTCCTAGTTTGGGATCGCCATGTCCTTCTGTAGCTATTGCCAACACTGAGGAGGCCATTGCGCTTATAGTAATCTCTGGCATATCTTGAGCTAATTTATTGACTATAGGCAATCCAACGGTGCTGACAACGGCACCACTAGTTACAACCTCTCCATCGATCAATTCATCAAGGAGTGCCTGAATTTGTTTTTCTTGGCGTTTTTTAGATTCCTTTTTCTTTTTCTTTGCCATGAATTAACACCTATGTTCATTGTTTAAAAATTTTTTTTCATTTAATTAATCTGAAGAAATAGAAGTGAACTACCTCCCAATAAGTGGAGGGGCTTCTCGCCTGCTGAACAGATAAAAAACACAATATATTAGAAGATTACCTTGATAGTTAATATTTGATCTAAGAAAGTGGAGTTAACGACCGTAATATACAATCGCCGAGTTAACTTTAAAAAAATACAAATACCACCACAAAGGGTGGAATATAACTTACTTAAAGTTAAACAGGCTGACCTGCCTCTTCAAATTTGATTTTTTCCTCAAGTAGTTGGCGAAGTACGTCAATGAGTTCACTTACGGGCACTCGGATTTGCTTCATCGAATCTCGGCCGCGTATTGTGACCGTATCGTTATCTAATGTTGTATAGTCAATTGTACAACAGTATGGGCACCCAATCTCGTCAGCACGAGCATATCTTCGTCCAATAGATCCAGCCTGGTCATATATTGCATTAAAGCCAGATTTTTTTAGTTGAACATAAATTTCGCGTGCCTTTTCAGGCATCCCGTCTTTACGCATCAGTGGGAATACTTCAACTGAAATTGGTGCTATAACATTAGGAAATTGAAACCAGATCCAATCTCTATCGACACCTTTTTCTCTGAAACAGTGCTCCAAAATACAGTGAATGCTTCTATCAACTCCGAATGAAGGTTCGACTACATGTGCAATAAGTTTCTCGCCGTCTTGATCAATCCTGAGGTCTTGGCCACTATGTTTTGCATGATTACCAAGATCATAGGCTTGACGATAAGCGTTTCCAACAATCTCAACTATTTGTGCCTTTTCTTCTCTTGGCAATTCGATCTCCAAGTCCCAGTTACCTCCACTGTAATGTGGTGTTTCCTCAGGTTTCATGTGTCTAAATCTGAATTTATCCCATGGGATACCGCAACGAGTGTAAAAAACAGTTTCTTTTGCGAGATAATACGCAAAATACTGGTTCAGTAAAATATTCTGCTTTACAGCCTCGTCTGCGGTTATTTCTATGATTTCTTGTGGTTCTTTATCTTGACCCTCTCTTGTTAAAAGTCTTAACTTAACATCCTTAATCTCAGCAAAATTGGGTTGGTCATTTAGAGTAGCCGGATCTACGAACATTTCGATTTCCATTTGTTCAAATTCTCTAAGTCGTATAAGGCCTTTTCTTGGAGAAATTTCATTTCTATAAGAACTCCCAACTTGGGCAATGCCAAAGGGTAGTTTTGCCCTCATGCTAGTGGCTGTTCTCTTGAAGTCTAGGAACATTATCTGTGCTGTCTCCGGACGAAGGAACGCGACTTTACCCTTACCTCCACCGACTTTTGTAGCGAGCATTAAGTTAAAAATCGTAACATCAGCTAATTCAGAATCACAGTTAGGGCATCTTATATTATTCTCGCGTATGATTCGAGTTAATTCTTGTTCATCCAGCCCTTCAACAAATTGTCCTGTAGCATCTTCAATAACATGATCGGCACGGAATTCTGTCTTGCATTCTGGGCATTCTACAACAGGATCAACAAAATGGTCAACATGGCCGGATGCTTTTAGGACATCGAAAGGCAAAACAGTTCCCCCGCTTACTAGGTATACTGGAGGATCTACTTCGGTTTTGACGAAGTAGTTCAGCCAAAAGTTGATCAAATTTTCTCTTAGGAAGCTTCCTATCGGACCGAAATCGTAAACACCTGCGAAACCGCCGTAGATTTCAGCAGTTGGGAATATTAGCCCCCTTCTAAGTGATACCTCCATTACTTTATCAAGCGTAGATCGTTTTTCGCTCACTCTTAACACCTCACGCGCTTTTTTCGAAAAAAACGCACTATGAATAATGATACAAAAACAGTAAATGGTCTTTAGCTATATAAATTATAAATACTTCAATTGGCGGTACGTTCCAATTTACAACGGTTTCAAGATTTTAAAAAGAAAAAATGCAGTTAATTTGTGAATGTGGAAAACTTACAAGATTTCTGATATTTTCTCTACTGCTCGTTTCATTTCCAAAAATATTAGCCCTAATTTCGCCCCTTGCGTTGTGCTTACAGTTAAAACTGCATGTTCTCCCGCACCACTCGCAATAACGTGTCCATCTTTTCCTTCCACAAAAATTCTTTCTAATTCACCTTTGCCAAGCTCAATTGCTGCTCTTTCACCTAGCGAAAGCATTGCAGCAGTCATAGCAGCAATTCTTGTTTCATCTATATCTCCA
>JAEOSO010000157.1 GCA_016840315.1 Candidatus Borrarchaeota archaeon
CCGCAGTTTATTCCAAATTGCACCAGTGTTTATTTGGGGGGAGCTAAAATGAAGTTCACTAATTCTAAAAAAATATCAAGTGGAATCATTATCGTAGTTGTATTGATAGCATCTGGAATAGGTATTTGGTACATTCGAAGCCAAGAAGAGCCAGGATATACAGGGCCTGTTACGAATATTACTATTGCAGGGTATGCCGGAGAGGCTGGAACCCTTGTTTATATTGCTGAAGATCAGGGATACTTTGAAAAAAATGGTTTAGAGGTGAACTTAATAGATTATCAATCTGGTAAGGCTGCTGCTGATGCCCTTATAAATGGAGAAGCTGATATTGCCACCTCGGCCGATTTTGTTTTTGTCACCAATAGTTTTGACTATGCAGACCTTAGGGTATTGGGAACTGTTGCTACCGCAGAAGTTAAAGAATTAGTCGCCCGAAAAGATAAAGGAATTACAACAATAAATGATTTGATAGGGAAAAAGATTGGAGTCACAAGAAGGAGCGGTGCTGAGTTTCTTCTTGGAGTTTTTTTAACATTAAATGGTATTTCACACCAAGATGTAGAGCTTGTTGATTTAAAACCGTCAGAAATAGTAGAGGATATCTTAAATGGTGATATAGATGCTGCTTTTACATGGGATCCCAATGTTTACAATATAAAGGAAGAACTAGGCGATGATGCTGTAGTGAGCTGGTTTGGGGGAGGGGATTTTTACTTTGTATTACTTACAAAAGAGGATTGGATAGAAAACAATCCTGAAGCAACTGAGCGCTTTATAAGAGCAGTATTGGAGGCAGAGGATTACACTAAAGGCAAATCTGAAGAATCCAAAGAGTTCGTAGAGGATAGATTTGGTTATGAATCGGACTACATGGATTACAGTTGGCCAAAACAGGAGTTTGTCGTTGTCCTTGAACAGGCCATGTTGATCACATTTGAAGACCAGGCAAGATGGGCAATAAAAAACAAGTTGACTGATAAAACAGAGACCCCAAATTACCTGGATTATATTTATTTTGATGCTTTGGAAGAGGTAAAACCTGAAGTGGTTACCATAATTAGGTAATGGCAGGTTAGGGAATGAAAATTAAAACCAAGTTCCAAATTATCGCGCTGCTTGTTCTTAGTCTAGCTCTATTACTTAGTGGCATTATTTTTTTCACAATTCAGCATATGAATGAAACTATGGAAAAAAGTAGAATAGCAAATGAAATAATCAAAGACGTATTTGAACTAGACATCGTAAGCCATGACTATGTAATGTATCACGAAGAACGGGCGAAAACGCAGTGGCAATTAAAACACGATTCTATTGAAATACTCCTAACGCAAGCATCAGAAAAATTCGAAGACCTAGAAGAACAAGCTATTGTAACGAATTTATTTAAGAATCACGAAAGTATCGATTCTATATTTTCTCAATTGGTCTCAAACTACGAAAAGGAGGATCGTAGTGAAGAAGAAAGTGCTGCGTTTTTAGAACTTGAAGAAAGATTAACAAGTCAGCTAATGGTGAATACACAATCGATGGTTTCTGGTGCCTCTCAACTGGGTGCGACAACTCGTGTAGATGTAGTGACTGCTCAACAGAGGATTAACTTGCTCACTACGAGCTTTATTGTACTCATGAGCGCGGTTATAGCAATAATTTTGTTCGGGATTAGTAGGGGTGTTTTGAAGCCGATTACACAATTTCGGGATGGAACTGAAATTATTGCAAAGGGAGACTTGGATTATAAGATTGGAATCACAAAACGTGATGAAATTGGAGATCTTGCAAAATCGTTTGAGAGTATGCGTCTAAACCTAAAAAAATCGTACGGTGAACTGGAAGCCAAGGTGGCGGAACGAACTGAAGAATTATCCCAGGCTAACATCCGCCTCGAAGGGCTTGACAAACTAAAATCCATGTTTATCGCCTCTATGAGCCACGAGCTGAGGACTCCGCTAAACTCGATAATCGGCTTCACAGGCGTAATGTTACAAGGTGTAGCTGGGAAGATCACAGAAGAGCAGAGAAAGCAGCTCACGATGGTGAAAAACAGCGCCAATCACCTCTTGGCCCTCATAAACGACATAATCGACGTAAGCAAGATAGAGTCAGGCAAGATAGAACCTTACATAAAGGAATTCAACCTGTCAAATATAGCACAGGAGGTAAAGGATTCATTTAAGGTTGCCGCGGAGGAAAAGGGCCTCGAGCTCTCCCTAGAGATGCCTGAGAAATTGGTAATCAAGGGCGACGAGCGAAGGACGAAACAGATTCTCATAAATTTCGTGAGCAAC
>JAEOSO010000080.1 GCA_016840315.1 Candidatus Borrarchaeota archaeon
AGGGTCTTACGTCCTCTCCAGAGGCGTGACTTCCCGTAGTCCCTACGGTAGACGTATCATGGTCGGTTGTTGAGATCACCACGATTCCGATTTCTTCTTTTAATATCCTAATGCCTTCGCCTTTGATATTGACTACTGCATTTTTATCTCGATGGTGTGTAGTATCGCAATGTTTACAAGTCCAGACTCTATCGCTCAGTGTGAGGTCATTGTTTATCTGACCGCAGAACGCACATCGCTTACTGGACGGGAAAAATCGGTCAATCAGGACGACATGCTTGCCCTTCCAGTCCATTTTATAATCTAAATATGCCCGAAACTGATACCACGAGAAATCCAGCGTGATAGACTTACTAAGACCTGAGGTGAACTGCTGCATGCCCTTGATGTTGAGGTTTTCCAGAATAACTGCATCGTGTCTCTCGCTCAAATCATGGGTGGTCTTGTGCAACCAATCGCGCTTTCGGTTGTTAAGCTTCTCATAGATCCACCCCAATTTGAGTCGTGACGTCTCCCAGTTCTTTGAACCCTCTTGCTTCCGAGATAATGCCCTGTGGCGTTTCTTGAGTCGTTTCTCCTCTTCCCTATAAAATCGCGGGTTCTCGTACTGCTTATGTTCTCCGATCAGGAAATGGGTCGCCGACATATCAAAACCCGCAATATCCTCGTGGTTTAATACCGTCTTCTTGGGCGGTATTTCCATCTCACACACCACCGTCACCGCCACAAAATACTTGTGAGTTGCGGTCTTGCTGACGGTCATATGTTTGATCTGATCACTGATCGTGCGGTTATCCCTGTATGTGACCCACCCGACCTTCGGAATCCGGACCTTCCTTCGCTGGTGGTCAATCCGGATGTTGTTGTTGATGTTATACGTGGTATAAGTCTGCGAGTAGCGTTTCTTGGACTTAAACCTGGGAAACCCCACTGCCCTGCCCGTTTTAAGCCCTTCAAAAAAATTCTGGTAGGCAGCAAACAGGTGGCGGGTCTCAGTTTGCAGCGCCTTAGCGTCCACTTCTTTAAGAAACGGGTATTCCTGCTTGTATTGCTTCGTAGTCTTGTATTTATGACTGTAGAGGGCGGCCTTATCATCCTTTAATTGAGCATACACGCGGATATGTTCTTCCAGCATCTTGTTATACATGAATCGACAGCAACCGAGCGTCTTATTGAGCAGTGTGCGCTGTTCTTTATTCGGATATATCCGCAGCCTGATTCCTTTCTTCACTCTCATAAAAAGAACGCCCATGCGATTTTCGGAACATCCCATAACTATTTAAGAGCAGAAATATCTTATAATGTTTCTGCAGCTGCAAATTCATCCCGCCCTGCTGAAGGACTGGGGCTTTCTTTGCGTGTTTTGCAGTGATTAAGCAAGAAAATTATCACACTAATTACGAGATCCTTCTTTATAAACTCAGCACAATTTATTGTAAAAGAAGTTATAAACGTAGTATCATGACACCATTCATCCCCACGCTCAAGCGGTGAGGTTTTCTTGTGCCGCCCCCTGTAAAATTTGTGAACTCCATTATGACAGCGTATATGGTATAATGTAAATAAATATCGTAATTTTGGCTATCATTGAGCTCTGTATTAATGCTCGGGAATCGTATTAACACATTAGCACCTCCCTCGTAAAAATGGAAATCTTTAAGAGCGCATCCAATGATGTATGTGTGCATTCAGTTAAACAACTATGTGAGGAAATATATCAATTTGTCAGGACATCAACCCTATAACGAATATCATCTATATCGCGCCCATTCTCACCAATATTCAACAATTTAAGGCTTAGCAGTGAAAAGGTGAGCACATGTGAATATACTTTCTCCCGCCTACAAGCTTTACAAAGCGTGGTTAAAAAGACAGATTAAGAATGGAATTGAAACAGTACAACATCTTGGGATTATTTTAGACGGCAACAGACGATTCGCGCGTGAAAAGGGATTAGACGTATGGATGGGACACCAATTTGGGGCTGCCAAGATAAATGCGGTCCTTGATTGGTGTTGGGAGGCCGGCATCAAGATCGTAACCATTTATTCCTTCTCGACAGAAAATTTTTCGAGATCTTTACAAGAAGTCGCTGAAATTATGAAGATTGCAATGCAAAAATTTGAGGAAATTTTAACGAACCCGAAAATACACTCACGTGAAGTACGAGTTAAGGCTATTGGACGTGTCCAAGAACTCCCAAAGAGCGTGCAGGAATCAATAGCTAGGGCTGAAGAGGCTACTAAGCATTATAATAATCATTTTCTTAATGTTGCCATTGGTTATGGTGGTCGTGCCGAACTGGTGGATGCGTTTAGAAATATCGCTTCACTTATTGAGCAAGGGCAAATTGAGCCTAGCGAGGTCACGGAACGGACCATTGAACAGTTTTTATACACGTCTGGCATCCCAGATCCTGATTTGATTATTAGAACTTCAGGAGAAGAACGCCTAAGCGGCTTTCTTCTGTGGCAAAGCGCATATTCGGAGTTATACTTCGCAGACGTGTTTTGGCCCGAGTTTAGGGAAATTGATTTGTTGCGAGCTATTAGAACCTATCAACGTAGACAGAGACGGTTCGGTTCGTAATTGAAAACTCATTGAATCTTATCGTATGAAAAGAATTTAAGCTTTGTTTTGCGCTGTTATTCACATGCCCCCTCGTTGAGGCTAAATACATGCCATTAACATCTATTACTGGTCGTTCTGTAGTATCTGGAAAGGCTAAAGGAAAGGTTCTATTCTCATCGGAAGCCATATCGTTTCTTGGCGGCGTAAATCCAAAAACAGGGCTCGTTGTTGAGAAGGGTCATTGTTTAGAAGGAAAATCCGTAAAGGAGACGGTACTTGTTTTTCCACATGGAAAAGGCTCAACTGTTGGCAGTTATGTACTCTATTCGCTTGCCAAAAATAATGCCGCCCCAAAGGCCATAATTAATAGAATTGGCGATCCAGTTGTGGTAGTAGGTGCAATTATTGGAGAAATCCCGATGCTTATTGATGTTGATATCGATTTACTAAATGATGGCATGATGGTAGAAATTGATGCAGACCGTGGTATCATTAAATTAATTGATGCATAAAGGTAGACGATTATGGAGCTTACACTTGCAGAAGAACGAATTCTTGATGGAGAAGAGGGATATGCTCATCAGTTAGCGATGAAAATTGTAGTGAAACTTGGGGAAATCTTCGCTGCTGACAGGCTAATTCCCATTACTTCCGCACATATCTCAGGTGCGTCTTATAAGACCATTGGTGATGCACCAATCGAGTTTTTAGAGGATTTAGTAAAAAATGGTGCACGTGCCAGCGTGAAAGCCACCTTAAATCCAGTTGGTTTTGATCTCCACGATTATAAAAATTGGTCTCTTTCGCAGACAATTATTGAAAAGCAAAAACTCATTATTCGTTTGTATGAAGCGCTTAATATTCAGCCTATTTTAAGTTGTACGCCTTATTATTTCGAAGAACTATCCCTTGGTGATCACGTCGCTTTTTCTGAATCATCGGCATGTGTTTATACAAATTCAGTTATTGGGGCTAGAACCAATCGGGAAGGGGGACCAAGCGCATTGGCAAGTGCAATCATTGGAAAGACGGCTAATTATGGACTACATATAACAGAACTACGTCAACCTAAACTACTCGTTGAGGTAGAAACTCCACCAAAAGAGTACGCAGAATTTGGAATGCTTGGTACTTACGTAGGACGATTAGCACGAGATCATATTCCGATCTTTCAAGGTATTCGAACCGCCACAAATAATCAATTGAAGTATTTAGGTGCTGGACTTGCTTCTACTGGAATGGTAGCTATGTTTCATATGCGAGGCATAACCCCAGAAGTTCAAAAAATTGATATAAAGGAATGCTGTGAGAAGATCACTATTACGCAAGATGAATTGAATAATGAACTACATAAACTCTCTACAACGGATAGTATTCCAGATTTGATTTTCATAGGATGCCCGCACTGCTCACTCCAAGAAATCCAAGAGATTGCGGCCTATTTGCGTCACAAAAAAGTGAGAGCCGATTTGAAATTATGGATATGTACCTCGCAGGCGATAAAGGAAGTTGCTCAAGAAGAAATAGAAATGATAGAAAATGCTGGGGCAAAGGTAATTTGTGATACGTGTATCGTTGTTGCATATCTTGAGCAGTTAGGCATAAAAACAATGATGACATCATCAGCGAAAGCAGCGAACTATACACCACATTTCTGTGATATTGACTCTGTGATGAATACCGTTCAAGGCTGTCTCGATACTGCTACTACTAAACTCAAAGATATATAGTTCGTAGAGTTAAACCAGAGGGTTTTTTTATAATCAAATGATATTATCAAATGATGAAAACGCGCGAAGTAATTTGAACCTTACAGCTCAAATTGCATAACCTAGGGAAGTTATCGAAAAGGTTTCTCATTGGAGTGTAAAAAGAAAATGGATCTTCGTACATTTTTAAGTGAACAAGAAAAGAATGAAAATCTTATCAAGATTACTAAACCTGTTTCGCTCAAATATGAACTCTCTGCTTTATTAAAAAAGTTAGATAATGGACCTACGATCCTTTTTGAGAATGTTGATGCAAACCAGATGAAGATAGTTGGAAATACTTGTGCATCGAGAAAATCACTTTGTATGGCGCTCCAGAAGGATATGAGATCCCTTCATGATAGTATAACATTCGCAATGAACTCTCCTCATGCACCAAAGAAAATATCATTCTCCTCATTACAAGATAGGAAGCAATATGCACCAGATCTAACGCGTTTACCAATTCCTACTTTTTATGAGAAAGATCGTGGAGCATATCTTACTGCTTCCTTAGTCTTCGCGAAGAGTCCAACTTCCGGCATTCAAAACGCTTCATTTCATAGAATGTTAGTAATCGATAAAACGCATCTTGCTATTCGATTAGTCCCACGTAATCTCTATAAATTTCATCAACTTTCAAAAGAGTTAAATCAATCTCTACCGATTGCAATAGCTATCGGACTACATCCAGCGGTGCATATTGGTGCATCAACACCACTTCCCTACGAATTTGATGAAATGAGCGTTGCAAACACACTAATGAATGACATGCTAACAATGGTATCAACACCATCTCTTCAAATTGATGTACCAAGTCACGCAGAAATCATTTTAGAGGGTTATATTCATCAAGATGAAACAATTGAGGGGCCATTTACCGATATTACTGGCACTTATGATGAATCTCGTTCTCAACCAGTCGTAGAAATAACAAATATGATTTTCAGAGATAATGCACTGTTTCAGACAATACTCCCAGGTGGAATGGAACATAAAATATTAATGGGCTTTCCAAAAGAGGCAAAAATCTATGAATACGTGAAAAATGTTGTTCCTGATGTCCATGCAGTCAATTTAAGTGCGGGTGGATCTGGCTGGTTGCATGCTATAATATCCCTAACCAAACAAAAACAAGGAGATGCAAAGAATGCTATATTTGCCGCATTTGCAGCTCATCCAAGTCTAAAAATCTGTACAGTCGTTGATGAGGATATTAACGTTTACGATATTAATGATGTAGAATGGGCTATCTGTACAAGAATGCAGGCCGATGAAGATGTTTTTATTCTCCCAAAATGCCGAGGTTCGAGTTTAGATCCATCAGGAGATCAGAATGCCTTGCTCACAACAAAGGTAGGTATTGATGCAACTCGGGATCTTATGAAACCAAAAGAACACTTTGAAAAGGCACGAATTCCTGGAGAAGACAAAATCGATCCTAAAGATTATATCTGAATTAAATAAATTTCTTTTACGCTATAGATCAGCTATTCACACAAAGGAAATTCGTAAGAGGGGAGTTAACGGAAGAGGAGGATAAAGCCTGACAAATAAGAGCCAGTACCTTCCAGTTCTTCAAATTATTGAAGGCAAAGAGGTTATCAAAGTTGGTAGCATTCTGAAAATTGAGAACGTACTTGTTTCCTCACAAAGAGGCGCCTATGATACTCCACGAAAAATGACCTCGACTTTTCTGAGCATGTATAAAACTTGGAATAAACTAACTGAAACCGTAGACAAGAAAGATTGCCGATTTTGTAATCTAGATATCGTGGAAACTGATAACTCCTTCTTAATTCAGGTAGGTGCTCATAATGAACAATCACCTGCTCCAATAGATACACAAAAAGAATTTATGGAAAAAAGAGGATTTTTAGTCCTTATTAACCCTCAAGCTTGGCAAATGATCCAAGAAATTTTAGTCCTAAAACGGCATGCTGAAACAAGTTATGACTTTTCTATGACTGAACATAGAAATTTATTTTATTGTGCCTTAAGTTGCTGGGAACGCTATTCAGCCCTAAAAACTGAGTTACAATTGTGTGCAGAGATATCGCTGAAGGAAAGTTGGTTAACCTTCTTCACAAATGATAGAATGGGTGCGACAGTATTACACGCTCATAGCCAACCAGGTGTTAGCCTACTTCCTCCAGGAAAAGAAACACGTTATGAGTTCCTCATGCGAGAGGCATGTAATTTTGCAGAAACCCAAGATTTCTTCGTGTCAACAGTCCCTGGAAGGAATAATGAAGTAGTTGTTTATTCGAAAAGTGCACATACTTGTGATAAACTAAACAAGATAGCAATAAGCGAACAGTTAGGACTGATACGCACCGTAATTCTAACATTATATTGCGATCTGTTTGGAGGAAAACTGCCTCTTAATGAGGGTATGTTTTTAACATTTGATAGACCTTCAATCTTGGTTTATGTTATTGTACCTTATTTTAATGAGGGCGCACCTCAAAGGTTGCTGAATCTGCAATATTATTCAGGAACTCCAAAAGAAGTGGCACAAAATATGGTCATAAAGTTGCAACAACTTGATGAGTTGAAGTTGTTTGAAAAACAGGGTCTAAAACTTGCCATCACGGTTTAAACTTCACGTGGAGCCTATACTTCAGATATATTAAACAATGACTTTTCGCAATAAATTATTTTAATCAATAATAGACCTGACTCATTATCACTTTCCCTTTATCTGAAAATTTCACGCCTTCCATTTCTAGCAAGGCATGTTTCATTTTCACGCCACCCTGGTAGCCTCCAAGACTACCATCAGTTTTCACCGCTCGATGACATGGGATGATAATGGGAAAGGGGTTTCGAGCAAGAGCGTTACCTATGACTCTCGCTCCATTCAGAATTCCTAAATGATTTGCAATTCGTTTGTAGGTGCTGACCCAGCCTCTAGGAATCTCATATTCTGCAAGGATAACTCTTTTTTGTGTAGCATAACATCTATTAAAGTCGACTATGTTTAAATCAAAATCTACCTTTTTTCCTTCAAAGAACATAAGTATCTTTTCAGTGAGTTCTGTAATTAATGGAGATGATTCCAACTTAACCTGTTGAAAGGAAGCTTGAACTTTATTTTCAGAAGATGACTTTGAATCGCTTAAAAAGATTCTTTGGACAAGTACAGCAGATTGAGTTTCACTCCAGACGATACTGATTTTATCAAAAGAAGTAGAGACCGTAGTATGAAATAGTTTCATTTTGCATCACAAGCAAAAAATAGAAAGAAAGCTAAAGATCTAAGGCTGCAATAAGGGAATCGATTCCATCTTCAGTTTTTGCGCTTGTCTTAATTACTTTTATTTCAGGATTGATTGTAAGAGCATCATTTACCATTTCATCTACGTTTGCTTCAACGATCGCAGCTAAATCCATTTTG
>JAEOSO010000013.1 GCA_016840315.1 Candidatus Borrarchaeota archaeon
TTTTAACTTGTGCGGCGGGAAGTCCCCTTCCGACAGGTGGGGGATGAAAGCCGCTAGCTTTATATAGTTTTTTGGGGTAGAAGTACTGATAACAGAGTCTGCGTGAAACCCATGAAACTGACACAGCAAATCAGGATCTTTCCGACACCAGCACAGGAAGCAGTGCTCTGGAAACTCTCGGAGAAATGCAGACTCATCTATAATTTTGCCCTTGCTGAGCGAAGGGACGCCTATAGACACAAAATTAAGGGTGTGAATTATCGAAAACAGCAAAACGACCTGCCAATGATTAAAGCTCACTACCCTGAATATAGATGGGTGTATTCTAAGGTCTTACAGTATACTCTCAGGTCGTTAGCCGCTGATTATGAGTCGTTTTTTGCCCTTCGAAAAAATGGGCACGCCGATGCCCTACCCCCGCGATTCAAAGGCAAACAGTACTTCACCACCATGGTCTATAACCAGTCGGGGTTCAAGCTGGAACACGAAAAAATCTCCTTTTCCCATAGCTACAATGGAGTTCCTCTGGAGTTTGCCCTGCCTGAAAAGTTTTCTTTTGACGACATGCAGGTAAAACAGGTCGCCATCTCCACACAAAGAAAACGGTATTTTGTGACCATCACCTACCAGGTGGAAGAACCGCCCTATATGGATAACGGGCGGTATCAGGCCATAGATCTGGGGGTTACCCACATCGTTACCGCGGTAAACTCCCAAGGAAAGTTCTTGATGGTGAAAAACCAGCGTCCAGACAAGTACTGGAATCCCAAAATCGCCAAGGTACAAGCGCGGCGGGACAGGTGCAAGAAGTTCAGCAACAGGTGGAAACTCTGCAACCGTATCAAACGCAAGTACGAGTGGAAGCGTGATGCTCAACTCAAGGATTTTCAGCACACACTCAGCACCAAGTTAGTGAACAACACCAAGGCGAATACCCTTATCGTGGGTGCGCTGGCGGTCAAAGCTATGGCACAGTCAACGAAGGTGCCGAATTCTATGAGGTCGGGGTTAAACCGCGCCACACAGAACACGGGTACGCTGGGGCGGTTCGTGCAATTTCTAACCTACAAATCGAAACGAGTAGGTAAAAGATTAATAGAATTTGACGAACGCAATACCTCCCGAGAATGTTATGTGTGCGGTAAACTCCATTATATGCCAATATGGCAGCGAGTTATGAATTGTGAGTGTGGTAACGTGATTGCCAGAGACAAAAATAGTTGCGTGGTGCTCATGAAACGTTACCTATCACAAAATGCCAAGTGGACGGGCTATCAAGCATTTCTTGATAATCTGCGACATACAGCCAAAGGTAAAACGAAAGTATCCAGTCCCAGTTATGGATATGGTTCGGAGGACTCGCAGGAAGCCCCATCCGTCAGGGTGGGGTAGTTCACCTACAGATGTCATACGGTAGATGTAATTAGTTTTACTAGACTTTTTTAGAACCGCGTACCATATTCCTAAAACCAAAAAAAACATAAAATACAAATGAATTATAAAAGAGGAGGGATTCAATTGCCTCCGGCGAGGAAAAAGAAAAGGAGAAAAACCCAAAAAAAGGTGACTGAAGAAAAAATCTCAATAGCCCCTCAAATACTTGAAAAATTGCTTGAAGGCGTACAATTAAGCAATTTGCTACAATTGGCTAAATCATGGGGTTACAAAATACAAGAAAGCGACGAACTAAAGCAAAATATAGATCTTTTTAGTATATTGAACATAAATGCCTTTACAAGGAATCAACTTGCCGATCTTTGGGCCTTAAGAACCCTCAAAAACAAAATTTGGAAAAAATTTACAATAGCCGATCCCATTCCACCCAGATTAGGTATTACTAAATTAAATCAGGGATTAAAAACTGCCCTTAAATCAGAAGATCTCGAAAAAAAATATACTCCGTATGTTTTCAAATTAGATACCCACTTGTTTCATATCGTATTAGAATTTGTTGATGAACCGTTTTTAGTGGAAATTGAAAATGCCTTCTCTTACCAGTTAATTAAGCCAATATCGCGCCATTCTAGTATTCTAGATAAAGCAGAAAAGATGATTTATATCGAAGCAAGTGATGGGACAAATAGTATAAAAGCAAAAAATTTCGAGTCTTTTGCAACAATTTTACAAAAAGTGCTAAAAACGTCACTTGAGCGTGTTAGAGTTAGACCTTATGAATTAAAAGAAATTGCTGACAATAGCCAAGAAAATCTGAAAAAAGTTGTTTTTGTTTGCCCTAGAGAAATTAGCGGTATCGAGGGTGTTGATCGCATTACAGTCGAAGGTGACGATGTAGTTGCAGGTCTGAAAGACATTGCAAGCCGTCACGAAGTCAATATAGAGAAAGTTGGAGCATGGGCTGAGATTTCAAGTGCGAATGACGAATTTTTGTTGTCGTTAGATGGCAAAATCAAGAAACTGTCATTAATAAATAAGGGAATGAAATAGCTATTGGGCTTGGAAGATGATAGTCTACGTCACTCTATAAGGTGATCTGAAGTTTTTCTCGCAAAAGTCAAATATCCTGTATGGTGAGATACAAATTTATTTGGACGCGTAGCTCCTTCTTTGGTCTTAATTTCTCGTGAAAAACATTCAATTGTCATGATGTTATAGAAATCTTCTTCGTTGAGCCTAAGAACAGTTTTTTCTATTTGGTTCATTGTTGGTGAAAATGAGACAAAGTATCCACCATCTTTGAGTGCTTGTTTTGCTGGCTGGATAACTAGCCATGGTGTATCAAGATCAATTATGACGGCATCCAAATTTGTTTCCATAATGCCTTCGATTATATCTTTGTGTTTAAATTCGACGTAATCTTGCATGTTGGTCTTTGAAATGTTTTCTCGCGCAATTTCAAAAAAGTCTTCACGCTCTTCATAAGTAATCACCTTCCCATTAGGGCGCACATAGTAGGCTAAAATGGAGGTAAGTGCACCGCTTCCAGTTCCTGCTTCTACTACGTGACTTCCTGGACCGATTCCTGTCCTTAACAAAATAAGACCAATGTCTTTCGGGTACATAATCTGAGTTGGTCGACGAAACTTATGGACATAATCAAAGGGCACAGGTTGGAAGATCCGGCATTGTTTATCTTTTGATGTCATTATTGAAGATCCGTAGGGCTTTCCAATAGCATTTCCGATTTTAACGAAACCGAGATGAGTATGAAATTCCTTTTCTTCCTCAATCCTCACAAGCCATCTTTTTTTTCCATACGTTAACAAAACGTAATCTCCCGACTTTATCGTATTTTGCGTCACCTTTTTCACCGTGCACAATTTTATTTTTAAACCAGAAGTGGGATCTCTTCAAAAAAATGTAGAGAAAATCAAAAAATTGGTTATAGCGAAATCATTTAAATCCGAGGATGTCTAAAACGCGACGATAAAATGGATATGCTTTAACTATTTCCATTTCTTCGGGTGAATGAGTGCCTTTTGCTACATCTTCTCGAAGTGTTGTCCATTTGTCAAACTCATCTCCTTCCGGGAGTTGATATCCCCGTAATCGAATTGCCTCGACCATGGGTAGTATGGACATACCGGGTTTTATAGGACCAAATAGTTGAATGTAGCGACCTTTAATGAGATTTTGAATTGCATCGTCAGCTCTAAGAATAAATTCCACCCACGTAGCATTTTTGTATGCATTCTCAGCTATGTCCCAGCTATTTTTTGCAGTAGTTAAATAACTGGTAATCATTTGATCCAAAGATTCAGTCGGATATGATGGTGCTTGTTCTGTTAATTCTGCTTGATACACTGGTGAAGATGCAGGTATCTCTGGGATACTCCCACTAACTTGTACCTGTTTTCTGGAAAAGCGTTCCGTGAAATAATTCTTCTCGCGAAATAGTAGAAATACAATTACACTTTTCATTACTATCAACCCAAAAATGGGCAAGGCAATAAGTGTGTCTCCTGTTAGAATCAAATATAGTCCGGTAAGTACAACAAAACCAGCGATTTCTATGAGTCCGAGAAATAAACCTATTAAGTAAGCGATTCTAAGTCTTCTACGAGTAAGCACCGACAAAACAAGATCAATACCTCCTATAATTACGAGAATTAAGCCCCCTATAATGCCTCCTTCTGCCGCTAAAAAAATCATCGCTGTAGCACCGTTTATGAGCATATACGCCCCAAAGAAGAAATACATAAGCAGGATGACATTGATATTCCGCGGTCTTCCTATTTGCAGACTTGGTGTGGGTGTTCTTATGAACTTTCTTTCATCCTTAGGTATATCAAATATATGCCCGCACGATGGGCACACTGAGTAATCGGATTGCACGAAGGTTTTGCAGTATGGGCACTGCTTCACGCGTTTTTCTTCTGATGTCTCACTTTCCATGTTTCTTCGCCCCTGTCGCTTCAAGAAATTTCATTGATGAGTAAACAGAATTGGATATTTAAGTTTGATCCTTTTTATGTACGCTGATCCAACTCTCAAGTTTTTTTCTTGTATTTTCATTCTTTATATTCAAAAATAGCGATTTCTCTGATTGTTTCAGCTAACTTTGGACCAATTCCTTTGATTTCCTTCAAATTTTTTTCATCGGAAGTAAGTATCCTTTGTATCGACCCCAGGTCTTGCAATAGCCGTCGTGCTAACACTGTGTCAATGCCAGGAATACCTGCTACCACAGCTTCTTGAATATTTGCTAGTGGTAGCGTTTCTCTTTCGGTATAAACTTTGGTGCCGCTTATACCGCTTTTCTTTTCTTCTTTTGAAATTAATGAGAGAAGTTGGGCACTTTCTTCCTCGTTTTTGGTCCATAATATTGGCACGCCTAAGGCAATCGAGATGGCCATCAATATTCCACGAATAGCCTCAGGGTGTAGTGCACGCCTGCCGTATAGATCTTCTCCCTCTATAAGGAGTAATGGCTTCTGATATTTTGTCTTTAACTCAATTATCTGATCAAGGAGTCGACCATCAATTAGTGATTGGAGAAAGTCTGTAACAGTTTTTCGTTCAACGCCAACTCGTATTGAGAGAACATAGTCTGCAATTTGAAGCTGTTTAAAATGGATCTTGCACCCCATTTTAGAAAGATTACGAAGTACGTCAGAGGCTCTTTCACGATGATCGACAATAATTTCAAGTAATTCTTTCCTTTCTTCTGATTTTTTCTTGTCCTCAGGAAAGAAAGAATCGAGAGATTTAAATTTCTGTTTTTCTTTTCCCTCTTTTAATGATTTTGAAATATCCTTCATTTCGTAAAGAAGGCGTTTCATTTCTCGCTCCTTGCTTTGCGCAACCCAGTAATAAACTTCATCGCGGGTCTTCGCCGCCATTAAGACAATGAGTTTTCCAGCACCTTTTCGGGCAGTTCTGCCTCTTCTTTGGATGGTTCTGATGGCACTAGGTACTGTATCATAGAATATTACTAAATCACATTCTGCAATATCAAGACCCTCTTCTGCTACGCTTGTAGCAACAAGTACATTATATTCTCCCTGTTTGAATCCTTTAAGAATTTCAATCTGCTCTTTTTGCGATAATCCCTTCTCATCTTTTCGCTTGCTTTGTCCAACAAATCGGACTGCGTTTACGCCTTCAATTTCGTCGAGTGCTGAAGCTACTATATTTGCAGTAACACGAAATTGAGCAAAGACTAGTATTCGGGAATCTTTTGACGCTTCAAGTTGTTCTTTAACTATCTTTTTTATTTCCTTAGTCTTTGGGTGGTCTTGCCCCTTCGATAACAATTCTTTGATAAGATAAATAACTTTTCTCGTTCTTGTATCTGCCACGAACTCTTTAAGTACCCTCGATCCTTTTCCTCTCCTTATTTGCTTTTCTAGTTGCTCTAAATGTTTGTTCAAAGCCTTGAGTCCCTGCGTTTCTAGTAACTCGATCATATAAGAAATTCTGTTGGCATTTGCCACTAACGCAATAGCCCCAAAAAATTGAGGATCTACCATATCTTCTTCATCGCGTATTTTCTCTCCAATTTTCCCTTGTAACTGGATTAAGTCTGTTCGAGAAACTTTCCGAATGTCGTAGGTATCTATGAATTCCATTTCTTTAAGTGCTTTCAGATGTTCTTTGAGCATGCTTTCCAAAGCCTTTTTGATTTCACCAAAATCTTTCGGAAGCGGTATTTTCTTCCATTCAATGCTCAACGGGTGAACATATGGCACTACATCGGGGCTTTTTTCAGTCCTTATTTCAACATTCTCTATATCCAGTACATTACAAATTTCTTCAATTTTTTCTTTTTCTGATCCTGGGCTTGCTGTAATTCCTAAAATAAGCGGATTTTTTGCCTGTTCCCTGTATTTTTCTGCAATGAACGTATAGGCATATTTTTTTACAGCTCTATGACATTCATCAAATATAATTAATGATACATCTTTCAAGGTATATTTTCCTGAAATTAAATCGTTTTCAAGAACTTGAGGTGTCATAAAAGCAGCACGGCTTTTTGCCCATTGTTCTTTTCGTAATTCTGGTTTAGTAGTTCCCGTCAGAATAGTAAGTTCTTCAGAAGGTAATGTCAAGAAATTTTGAAAACTTTCATAATGTTGGTTGACTAATGGGCGAGTTGGGGCAAGAAAGACTATATGTGAACCTGGAAACTTTTCTAAACGATGTACAGAAAGCATGACTGCAATAACTGTCTTACCCAGACCAGTTGGGAGTATTACAAGTGTATTTCCCTTAACACAACAGCCAAGAATCATCTCCTGATACAGCCTGCGCTCTATCACAGGTTTGAGATATAGGTGATCTAATGTATTCGTTTGGTGATTATTCATGGTGAAAACCTTGTCATACCACAGTGACTAGCAGTATCAATGTTTGATTTCCTCTATGCCCTCTATTTAGTCAAAACATGATTCAAGTTATAAAACGAATTTAGATTTCTAAACTAGAATATCTATCTATTGATGTTAGATTATATCAATTACGTTCTCAGTTCTCAGAATTGCGATTAAAAGAAGAATACAATAGAGATGCTGATTATTTTTCCCTTCTTCTTGATCTTAGTAGCCAAATTATTATTAAAGCGACCAAAGATGCAAAAGCATAAAGCAATAATGGAGTTATGGAAAATACACTTTGCAAAACTTTGGCCTCGTTCTAATTCAGTTGTATACTAATTGCGTGAATGAGCCATTTGATGCAATTAATTGCATTCTATTCTTTCTAATTAAAATATAAAATATCTTGGGATCTTTTTTGCGTAAAACTCAATTTAAAGTGAAATTTATTCATCTATACTATTTTCCATAACAAGTTTATCTTCTTCTTCCTCAATATATTCTTCGACTTCCTCTTCGATTTCTTTAAGTTTAGTAATATTTATTCCTTCTGCCAATAGAAGAGGCAAGCCTAATGCAAGCATATATATCGATTTAATAACTCTATCAGTTAAAGGTACGTGCAGTGCTCTGCGAGGTGTGATGCCAGCGATACTCAAAATGGCTACAAAGACTGCTTCGTATGTTCCTAGATTTCCAGGAAGGAGTGGCACAGTGAAGGTTAAAAATCCTATGGATCCTGCAAGCGTCGTAATTGAAAATGGTACATTCATTTTTAATCCTATTATAAGAATATAAAGCATTGTAGTTTCAATAACCCAGATTACAAAAGATAAAAGTGCCATAAAAAACAGCTTAACAGGCTTTTTTGAGGCAATTTTGAAACCTTTTTTGAAGGAATTGTGTAGATAAAGTAAATTCTCGTATAATTCTTGTGATATTGGCTTAGCTAAGCGTGCAACTTTTTTGCCAAAAAAGAGTAGCACTATAACTAATACAATAAGTCCAATGATCGCTGCTAATGCCAAAACAAGGATGATGATTGTATTACCTGGAACTTGGCCTAACTGTAACGTTACAATGAGGCTGAGGCACGAAATGATCAATAGTGCAATAAGATCAAAAATATGCTCAATTGCGATTGCGGCACTATTAGCTCCGTACGAAATTCCCTCGTTTTTCTTTGCAGAGTAAAGGCGCACCATTTCGCCAATTCTTAAGGGTGTTATCCAATTAACGAACCACGCTGCATGCAAAGTTCTCCACGTAAATTTTATACTCGTGTCAAATCCTGTTGTGGAGAGTAATTCTTTCCATCTGAATGATCGAAGGAAATAACTGACAAAGATGATCACTAGGTAAACACCCCCTAACAGAACAGGAAATTCTTTCAGAGCCTGATAGTACTCTCTTGGGTTTACATAGTAGAGTATAAACGCTAGGACTATGACTGCTAACACTGAGAGAATGATGATCCGTTTTGTAAACTTCTTCATGGATAATCAACTTATTCAAAATTAATTAATGGGCATTAGAGAATAAAATCTCCTATTAATTCTTTTCTATGAATCCTAGAAAATTCAGGACGATTTTTCCATATAGATGCCTACTTTTAAGACGAAAGAGAATTTAAGGCACCTTTCCATGTTATCAAATAAGTGTCTTGAAAAATCTAAATTGTGCGTAAATAAGAGGGCGGTTCTTATGGGATTGACAACATGTATTAGTACCGCTAAAGAGGAACTCAATGCAGCAACTACAAAATTACAAAGTGGAAACCATGCAGAAGGTGCGCTCTATCTTACTAATCTTTTTAACACTCTTGAAGATTGTATAAAACGCGCAAAACTACTTGGTGATGAAAAAGAAGAACTTATTATGCGTGCAGATATTTTAGAACTTCTATTTAATGGACTTACTTTAGCAGCGCAGTTTATCAATAAAGAAGAGTTCAATGAGTTTTTACAAAGTGAAGAGTTAAAAGTCTCAAGAATTAAGAAATCATTTGAGAACAGTGAATTTGAGACTGGACATTTATATTTATCAAATCTTATGAAACAAATTTTTCAATTAATGCCTGAAGTGAAGAGTTCTTTGTATCTAGCTCAAGAGAAAATCACTAAAGGGGATTTGCTTAAAGTACTGGAAAATAAAAACCCACTGCCAATATTTAGCGACACCCTCCCTTGCCCACAATCATTCTGTAATTCGTTCATGGATATTGATATGTTAGTTGCAAGGTCAAAACATGGCCAATATTCTCTAAAAATAAAAAAAAGCTGCTATTCTTGTGATTTTAATGAAAGCACAATTATTAGAGTGCCTAAGCGAATTATAGAAGATTTCTATTACGAAAAAAGGAGTAGCAAGACATTAATTGATCTTTTAAGTTAATTAGAACATAAGAAGGATTTCTGCTAGTTCTGCTGCTAAATTCTTTCGTTTAAAGGGATTTAAGAGGATTTCCTCCTGAATCTTTATTTGTATTACGGCAATTTTTTCGATATTGGATTGAATCAGTAAATCCTCTATTATTTTGTCTTTATCGGTTGAATAGGTAAGCTGATAGGTCGATTTAAGATTTTTTATTAATAAATCCAGGTCTAGAACTTCGTTATGATATTCTACGATTAAATCAATGCCTTCCTGAAGGTGACTTTTAAGAATAAGAAGTATGCATTGTCCAAAGCGTTCTACACATTCTTTTATGAACTTTTGTATTTTCTCAATGAAAGAATTACAAGTTGTTTCGATATATCGTTTGGGATCTTTTTTCTCATTGTAACTATCTTGGATTTTAGGAGACCATATATTCTGAAGTGTTTCAACAAGAAAATAGGGGAGTTGTTTTTCATCACTTTGAAGAAAGATTTCCCTCGTTATCTCATCAACAAGTTTACTAAGTTCATCAAGGGAGGTCTTAAATAAGTTGCCTGATGATTCTTCTCTATATTGCGCTTCTAGGGCGGGAGAATATGTTGTAATTAGTATCGGGATCGTCCCGTTGAGGTATTTTATAAAGAACTCTTCATTTACACTATGCTGTTGATATGCATATTCTTCTCTTTCAATGTAATATACATCACCAAAAGTTAGATGGTCAAAAATAGGTTCTTTTGGTTGTTCTGATATCAGATTAGGGGCACCAACATATGTCACGGCATCAACCTTTAACCCCTTAAATGGGACATCCAACAATTCTACACAAACATTTTCTCTGTGGTAAAGATACCCTTCTCCTTCAATCCGGTCTAATTCAATGAATTTACTTTTTGGAAGATCAAAATATATCTCTCCTATTACTTTTGCACTTTCCTGAGGTATAATAAACGGAAATGATAAACCAGGTGGCCATATACGCACAAATCTGTCCAATTTAGCGCGCATAAAATGATGTTCTTCTAAAACATAATGTCGAGAACCTGGTAACATTAAAAAAGGATGTTCTGAGTTTGTAAAGTCCCAGAATGCACTCAAAAATGTACCATAGGTAAAGAGATTTGTTTCTGGAAATTTTAATGTGATCCAATCGTCTTTAGCTGCGCCCAGTACATTTTCAAGCATCCTGCTTAGAAGGATATATTCATTACTTTCAAGAGATCTTATAAAGTCCAACATTTCCTCATTAATGGGAAAAAAAACATCGTCTATTGAAACAGTTCTTACAACAGTCGACTTGTCCTTATTAGGGTTTCTTAAAAGAATTAAATTGTGTCCTTTTAGTCTTTCTTTTGTTTCTTCGCCAATAATTGCAAGCCTCGATTGTATCCTGTCTGATAACCACGTAACTTTCAATTTGAGTGATAATTCGATCACTCTCTTCTCTCTGAATTGAAATTTGCGCTTTTACGATAAAAATCATAATAGCTATGGCATTTGGGCAATCATAGTCGTAGTAGTCTTAATTGCCTTTAAAGCCCTGATTTTTTCAGAAATGACTCTTTTAATGGTCTCCATATCTGAAGCCTCTATTTTCGCAACGATGTCGTACACACCGTATGCCAAGTAAGCTTCTTTTACTTCCTCGATGTTCTTCAAAGTAGCAACAACATTTTCCTCGGCACCAATCTCTGTGTTGATTAAAATAAAGGCCAATGCCAAATCTTATCCCTCCTAACTTGAAAAGATTTCTTCCTCTTTTTCCTCAATTTGTAAGAAAGGAATCTAAAGTAAGTACAAATAATTCATTTTGCATTTAGCTACTATTTAAAATTATAGGAAGAAACCATAGCTTCAACCTTATCATTTCGAAGTAAGGTATACTAGAAATAATTATCAGGTTTTTGTTTGCTTTTCCTTAGCGGTAAGACTTTTCAGAATCTTTTTGGTCACTTTTTCGAATTCCTTAGCCGTCGGACTATCGAGATAATTTAATACAAACGGTTTCTGGTCTTCTTTTATTGATCGGCTAATATTTGGGTCAAAAGGCAGCCTCCCTAAAAACGGTACTTCAAACATATCTCCTAGTTCTTCTCCAATGCTCTCTCCAAATAATGCGATTTCTTCTTCGCAATGTGGACATTTCATATAACTCATGTTCTCTATAATACCTAAAATCTCTATTTCAAGCATTTTACCGAAGTTAATTGCCTTTTTTACGTCTAACTCACTTAACGGATCGGGTGCGGTGACAATGAGTATGCCATCTAAAGAAGGGACATGTTGCAAGAATGTGAGAATTTCATCGCCCGTACCGGGTGGACAATCAGCAATTAATATATCACGACGTCCCCAATCGGTCGCTTGAAGGATACTGGAAATGTAACTGGTCTTAAGTGGACCACGAAGGACGATAGGGTCGTCATCTTTCGACATGTAATACATTGACATAACAGCTAATCTTGGCATTACAATCGCAGGATATATTACGTTTTTCTCTTCATCAACACGAGGAATGACGTTGGAAAGTCCTAGTGCCTTTGGGACATTTGGCCCATGAATGTCAACATCAAGAAGAGCAACATCCATACCATAAAATGCCACAAACGCTGCAGCCAAATTTACTGCCACCGTAGTTTTACCAACGCCTCCTTTGTTGCTGAGTATGGCAATTTTATGATTAACAAACTTTAAACGGTTTTCAATCTCGGCTTTGACCTTTTCAAAGGCTGATCCGAACTGTTTCTCGCTTTCTTTACTCATAAGAGGCACCTATTGGCATAAATGCTGTTTTGATATCTGATACTTGTAGAATTTTAGGATTATCTTTCAATATCAAACCATTTCGTAGGAACTTTTTCTACTTCAGAATAAGAATATAAAATGGGATTATAGCTCGTCCGTAGGAAGTGCTTTTTCTAACGGTTGACTATTTTCCCAGAGATAATTTGCGAATTCATGCCATAACTCGCTAAAATTTATATTATCGCTCCATGTAGCCACCATGCCTAAACCAATTTCCTGAGATAAGATGGCATAAGTTCCTTGAAGGACCTCTCCATCAACAACCAAAAATATCGTACCGAGACGCCCCTCTCTTTCGATAAGTCTAACTTCCACTTTATCCATATCAACAAGTTCTCTTAACACGTCTTTCTCATACTTATCATCGATACCGTGTGCGTATGTAATGATTTTCACACTCTTTTCGTGCCTCTTAATTGCTTCAACAACTCTAGCAACTTTCAAATCATATAACGTGTCCGTTGCTAGGATAATTTCTTCGGTTGCACCCAGTATCATCTCTACCATCTTTGCGTATACTGTTGGCGTTCCTCTCAACACCCAAATCGATTTTGATTGATGTTGTTCTGAACTACGTTCAAATAACGGGATCAGAAAATCTCTAGCTGAACCCGTCGCACTGTTATATTTTATACGCATTTCGCGTATGAAAAAATCAGGATTATTTGGACGGTATATGTTTGCCCCCTTTCCGGATCCTCCAACGAACACTAAGCCCTCTTCTTCCAACTCCTTTAACACGGAGTAAACCTTGTTTTGGGGAACTTTAGATGCCATGGATATTTCCGATGCTGATGCTGACCCGTATCCAATAAGCGCAATGTATACTTTCGCCTGATATTCAGATAATCCCAACACTTTCAAAGCATCGACAATCTCTGGACTTATCGCCATTGATTCACTTCCTACATTTATCTTTTGTTGTTAAATATGACTTCATAACATTTAACTCTTTTTGTCCAGAGCAATATATTGACTTGGGTAGTAGCATCCTAAAATGCGGAGGAATTTTCCATATAGTATATATATATGGAGTATCATAATAGTACCCAAGTGGTGGTACTATATCTTGCCAACTTGTATGGTACCTAAACAAAAAGTGCTTAGAGTGCTCAAAATAGGAAGGAAACTACCTAAAGTGGCAAAATTTTGGCAAGAGAAAAAAAATACCGCCAAAACATAATGAGGGTCAATCTGAATGAATGTAAACGATTTATATTCGGAATCGGATGTTGCTGGACTCTTTCCTATACATACCTGTCCAGAATGTAATAACACACACATAATAAGTGATTTTTCAACAGGCAATTTGGTATGTGCTACATGTGGACTAGTCATCTCTATTAATTATGTTCTAGATGAGCAACCTGAATGGAGAGCGTTCTCTAAAGAAGAACGCAACAAAAAAAGCCGGATTGGCGATCCTCTTTCTCCCTTAAAGATCGACTATGGTCTTGGTACAACAATTGACAAAAGAAATCAAGATGGATACGGAAATTTGCTTACACCCAGAAGCGCACATCGAATTAACCGTCTCCGATGGTTACATGATAGAAACCATCGTTCCGTTACACGAAATCTTTCAAAGGCGTTAGCAGAATTGAAGCGTCTGGCGTCTCAATTAGGTCTCCCAATGTCTGTGCGAAAAGAAGCCGCTATAATATATAGGAAAGCATTGCGCAAAAAACTTATTCGTGGGCGAAGTATCGATGGCATGGTAGCTGCCTCATTGTATTTGGTTAGTAGAAGTCACTGTCTGCCCCGTACCTTGAGAGAAATAGCTTCTGCCTCTCGTTTAGACAAAAAAGAGATTGCACGCTGCTATCGTGTCTTATGCAATGAACTGAACTTGAAATTACCACCTACTGACGCAACAAGCATGGTGCCTAGACTTTCAAATGATCTGGGGCTGTCAGCCTCCGTACAACGCCGAGCTATTCAGATTCTTAAAGACGCTGAGCGTTTAAAACTCTGCATCGGAAAGAACCCGATGAGCCTAGCCGCAGCCGCACTGTATATAGCTGCGATAGAATTTAGCGAGCGTCGAACACAGCAAGAAGTGGCAGAAGCCGCTCAAACTACTGAAGTCACGCTAAGGAACAGATACAAGGAACTTAAGCGGGAGTTGAATATCTAATTCTGCCTATTTTTATTTCAAGGTGATATTAAAGATGCGTGATTTTGCATATATTTACTGCGAGGAGTGTAAAAGAAAAGATTTGTTGCAAGTCACAAAAACGGACAGAGAATATGCGAAAAGTAATGGTGGCCTGTTTAAACGAGTAATGGACCATGGTGATCATTCTTTAGAAGTCTATATTGATGGATACGGAGTTACACGCAGATTTCGTATCCATGAAAGATAAAAAGCATTGGAACCTCTTCAAGTGGTTTGTTTATCGTAATTTTTTCTTCAGTAATTTTCTCTTTTTTATTCGTTAGTTTTATAAAATCTCTTTAAGATGACGTCTAACTCCATTTTCCGAGTTCAAACTCTATTATATACCTATGAACACTTATTGACTTCAGTTATTGATTATACGGTCTTCACAATTCTTAAGAATCTAACGTTAACACAATAGTCATCCATAGGTACTTTCTAACATGGAGCGAATAAAATGATCAATTTGCAATGCAAACTTCTTATTGTTACCTTTGACGAAATTGACATTTTGCAGGAAATAAAAACCCGAGTTGAAGATTATCTGGGGTGCGTTGTTGAAATAAAAACTAGTAGTTATCCAAAAGCCAGAATGAGATTTATTCAATTAAATGCAGCTGACTTCTTGCCTCTTCTTATTTCTTTAAGAACCGACTATGATTTCGTTTTAGGTATAGTCACAGCAGATTTGTATCTCCCTTATCTGAATTTCGTATTAGGTTTAGCACATCCCCAAGAATCTGTATGCATTATTTCCCTATCCCGTTTGCGATCTTCAGACGAAGAGCAATATATCGATCGTGCTGTAAAAGAGGCAATACACGAGTTAGGGCATCTTCTCGGCTTAGAACATTGTAATGACAGATGCGTGATGCGCTTCTCAAACATGGTAGCTGAGACAGATTACAAAGAAGACAAATACTGTAACAAATGTTTGAATTTATTGGAAAAATAACTTTTTATTGTTTTTAACTGACAAAAGAGAGATAGGGATAATAAGTGGATTTCTTTTCAATAGAGATCTGTGAAGAAAACATAAGGGCTTTTTAGAAGGCCTATAAAATTAGGGAGTAAAAAAAGAGAGTAAGAGATATAAGAGAGTAACTTGAAGTTATTATGTTAGGACTACTCCAACTAGGAGGGTTTCCATGTCACAACAAATGAGAGTCAAACTTCCTGGAACATTATTTGTCGTTGATCTGACTTTAGACCGCGTAACAAACACGGGAAAAGTTGTGTTAGAACGAAAGGCTGTGGAGGCAACCAAATCATTGTCAGATTTAAGCCTCACAAGTATTCAATCTGTTTTATTAGATTTGTTAGACGACCAAGGACTACATCCTAATCCGCGGATAATTTCACGCGTACTTGAAGATCTTGAACCTGCAGAAGCGACAGCGGAGACTCCTATATCACCTATAGAAGAAACGCGCCCTGATCTGACCGCTACTGATGAAGTGACGCAAGAGGTTCCTACACCAGATATTATTGTGACTAGTACTCCTCTCTTGAAGGTAAAGGATATCTTAGCTGCAGCAAATTCTCAAATGTCAAAGCTTGATAATCTAATTGGGTCGCCAGGTCTGCCTGAAGAGGTTGGATCTACAATGCAAGCGCTCCAGGACTTACTTAAACAGGCGAAAAATGTCATAAACGATGCTTTGTCTTCTTAAAAGTCTATCATTTATAGGGATTTGTTCTGCATTAAGACAGAGCTAAACAATTCTTTTTAATAATTCTTCAGGTGTAGTTTTTATTGTGTCAAGCGCTTGTTGCTTCGAGAGACCCGCGCCAACAGCAACCTTCCAAGCCTCTTTTTGATCAATTAAATCACCAGGTGCGTGTGCGTCTGTACAAACAATGAGCTTTACCCCATTTTCTACAGCAAGTTTGGCAACATATCCGTTTTGGAGACAATGCCCTCGTCTCGAGGTTAATTCCAGTACAATATCTTTTTTAGAAGCAATTTTACAGACCTCTTCTGTAATCAGCCCAGGATGCGTTAGAATATCGATATCTGAATTAACAGCAGCTAAATTTGTGCCTTCTTCGACAGGTTCGGCAAGTGTCTCACCATGGACTAAAACTAACTTTGCTCCATATTCACGTGCTTTTTCAGTAAGTTCAGGAATGCTCTCTGCAGGGATCATAGTCAACTCAGCGCCTGGGATGACTATAATATCCCAATATTTCATTAAATCTTCCGAGAAGCGTACTATCCTCGGTATTACATGATCAAGAGTAGATATATCCACATGATCGGTAATAGCAATCGCCTTGTGATTCATGACTTTAGCCAGACGAACTAATTCGCTTGGCAATAAAACGCCGTCTGAGAAAATGGTATGAGCATGAAACTCTATACGTTCTCCAAGTTCCATTTAAATATCCTCCTTCGATTTGTTTTTGATTGGAATATGTTCAAATTATTAAGGTCTCTAACTCTCGACGTCTCACTCGATTGCCATGTCAATTATGTCCATCAAATCGAGGAGCGTAATGTTGTAATTTCGAATCACTTTTTCAAAATTGAATTCACAGGAAGGACAAATAGTAACCAAATTATCTGCGCCTGTTTCTTCAGCTTCTTTAAGGCGGCTATCTGTTATGTTACCCACTAATTCATAATCAATTGCCATTAGTCCACCGCCCGCACCGCAACAATGCGATTGATAACCTATGTGTTTCATTTCGACCAATTCAATGCCAGGAATCGCATTCAGTATTGCTCGTGGCTCGTCGATAATTCTTGCTAATCTCCCCAAATGACAGGGATCATGATAAGTAACTTTCATGTTTACCGGTTTTTTGAATCGTATTTCTCCGCTCTCGATTTTTTGAGCGATGAGTTGGATGACGTGTAGCACCTCAAAGCCCCAGTCTTCTACAAATTTCGGATATTTGTCTCGAAACGTTCTCAAACACCCAGGACAATGAGTGATTATAGTTTTAACCCCAGTTTCTTTAAACGTCCTCCTTACATTCTCGGCATGCGCTTGAAACTTTTCCCAGTGTCCTGTGGTATGCATAAGTTCTCCACAACAGGGTTCATCGGAACCTAAATAGTTCATTTCAATTCCGAGTTTCTTTAGAGTCTTTACAACATTAGCAAGTCGTTCGGGATAGAACAAGGAGTCGGTACAACCCGCATAAAAAAGAATTGGCGATTGTTTGTTGAATTTAATATCTTCTGCCCAGTCAATCTTATCTTCGCGATCAAGTTGAAATGGATTTTCTTTTTCCAAAATTGAATTAATCCCCAAGAGGTGATTTTCATCGATATACCCTTTTTTGACCAAATCTGCGCGAAGTGCCTCAAGGATTTCGTCATTATCAAGCGCACAATTAGCGGCACAGGAACCACAAACACTGCACGTATTGACAATTTTAGCAATTTCTTCATATTCACTTTCTGGAATAATCCCTTCGAGCATACCTCGTGCAATAAGCATTTTTCCGCGGCATGCATAAGATTCTAGTTTTTTCTCTTTAAATACAGGACATTCTTCACGGCAGAAACCACATCGTGTACGATTACAGGTATAAATTGCATCTTTGAATTTTTCAAGCTCCATTATCATCACTCTGATTTTTTCTCGATTTTAACATCAATTTTTGCTAATTCTTTAAGATCAAACTTTTTGCCGGGATTCATTATATTGTTAGGATCAAAGATTTTCTTTACATACATCATAAAGTCAAGGCTGTCGCCGTGTTCAATACGGTTGTAACCGACACGAAATTGTCCGTCTCCCCAATAGGTTGACATCGTGCCCTCAAGATTCACCGCCATAATACTCATTTCTTTAACGTAATTCCACCATCCTCGTACACTTTCTGGATCTTTATCGTCCACCCAGACTGCAAATGAAATAGAAGGGCTTATACAACTCGCCTTTTCATTATAAACACACATACCTAAGATTTCAAGCCCGTTCTTCTCTGCAATTTCCAAATATCTCTTGTAACCTTCCTCGATACGTCCTACTGGAAGCCCCAGATCTGCTGCACCAAATTTCTTTTCCCGTTGACTGTCTGGCCATTTTTGTCTAAACGGAATGAAACTGCCAGTATGCTTCGAATTCCACCAAGATTCAACCATAGCCTCCTCCTTAAGTTGTTCACCATTTAATTCTTTGTTCACTTTTAGTGCGTAGTTTTTAGAGAAATTAACAACGTCTTCGTCACCATTGAACGAAATAAAGAGGACTGCATCCGCCCACTCCGGAATATCAGGGTCTCGGTTATATTTCAATCTGAATGAATGTGTATAGAAATTAAGACGCTGTCCACAATTGATATGAGCCGATTCAACACTTAATCCTGTTTGCAATAATCTCTGAAGCGCTTTCATTGCCTCATTAATTGACTTAAACAATATACCAGCTACTTGTCGCGTCTTAGGAAGAGGATAGATTCTGAGTGTTGTCTCACAAACTAAACCCAACGTGCCTTCAGATCCAATAAACAAAGGTAATAGTTTTAGACCTGTACTGCTTACAAGTGCCTTTCGATGTCCAATTCGGAGAATTTGACCAGTTCCAGTTACAACTACTGCATTAAGTAGGAAGTCAGGAGTGCGTCCATATTTAATGGCGAAGGTACCATCGTTGTTACAGGCGACGGCAGAGCCCACGGTGGAGGCAGGTTTACTCTCAGGGTCATGTGGAAACCATAGTCCGTATTCAGCTAAGATTTCATTCAATCGTAGGATCGTGATGCCTGCACCACATGTGACAGTCATGTTTTTTATGTCAACTTCTTTAACTTCATCCAATCCTTTCATGTCAACAGAAATTCCACCATAAATTGGCACACTTGCCCCACTCATTCCCGTTCCACCAGCGTATGGTACGATTGGAATTTTGTACTCATTAGCTATTTTCACCATTTTCGACGCTTCTTCAAGAGAAAAAGGCCTAACAACGATGTCTGGTAAATATGCTTCTTTTGCATCGCGGGGAGACCAATCTCTGCTATAAGCCATTCTATGAAATGTTTTTGTAAACACTCGATCTTCGCCGAGTTCTTCTCTAAGTTTTCGAGTAATTTGTTCAATTTGAGCGTTATCAATCAAAATTTACACCCTTTTGGCTAGCTAAACGCAATTTGGTTAAGCTTGTTGCTTATATAGATATTTATTCTGAAGCCTAACATAACTAACAGAGCTTCTTGTGTGTACTAAGCTTGATTATTATATCTATTTGCTTATTTGTGCAAAGGTATTTATTTAAGAAACGCTTAAGGTGACGTACATTTTTCTCAATATTGAAAAAAGACTATAGGGAGCTGAATAAAAATGAATAAAAAACTTTCCTTTACATTAACACCTTCCGAGTCAAAGAGATTAATTGGAAAAGGCGTTGCGGCTCTGCAAGAAGTCAAAAAAGCACGAAGAATTATCATTATAGGTGGTTCAACAAATGGTTATATCGCAGAAGAAATCTTACAGCAAAAGATTGAGCGCCAATATTTTGCTGCAGGGATGATTAAGCCAAGAGGCACATGTGTAACGAAAGCAAATGAAAGAATTCCACCTCTTGTGATCGAGCAAGGGCAACAAATTGATATGACATATGCTGATGCAATCAATGACTTAACTTCAGAAGATGTGGTGATCAAAGGTGCTAATGCACTTCATTCTACCTATGAAAATGGACAAAATGCTTGGTATCCCGCTATCATGGCTGCACATCCTGTCGGTGGTACTGCTGGTGCATTTATGGGTCCTGTAAGGGCTAGAGGAGTCAAATTGATCATGCCGGTGGGGTTAGAGAAACTGATCCCGTTACCCATTACACAACTAGCTGCCTTAGATTTAGGCATCAAGAAGATTGACTATCCCCTAGGCCTACATTATGGAATAATACCTGTGGTTGGAGCTAAGGTTATCACAGAGATCGAGGCGTGCCAAGAACTCTTCGATCTTCCTGTATTTACAGTTGGAGCTGGAGGAGTTAATGGTGCAGAAGGAGCTATAACTCTACTTGCCGAAGGTACTGAAGAAAAGATAAAAGACGCACTTGAGTTGATTAAAAGTATTAAAGGTGAGCCACCTACGCAATTGAATGCAACTGAATGCAAAGGCTGTACTACTCCATGCCTCAACGCCGAATAAGCCTGTAAATGGGCATATACATCTATGTCACAACCATATAGATTTTAAGTTGTATATCACAATAGTTTGTTATAATCACCCCAGAGCGGGGCGATCAAAAATAGTAAGGTTGTGAACTCTTATGGAAATGTCGCCAGAGGAAAAGGAAAAGAGGAAACAAATGGCTCTTTCAATGTGTACATGTAAGAGCTGCCCGACATGGGTCGAAGGCGCTGAGCCCATTGCTTTTTGTAACGTCTTAATTGGCAAGAATGCTATGATTACTGAAGAGAAAGGCTGCATTTGTCCCACATGCCCAGTCTTCGCAAAAATGTCCCTCACCAAAGACTACTTCTGTACTAAAGGATCAGAAATGGAACAAAAAGGTATGATGTAATCCTCTTTTTAAATCGTACAATTAAAAGTGTTAATCTTTCTTTTTTTTCTCATAAATACAGATTTCTTCTTATGAATCCCTTTGGGCAAAAATAGGGACGAAAAAAAGAAATCGTGCTAAAAATCTTTTCTAATAGGGACGTTCTGTACCTTTCCAAGGACACGTGGCCCAATCGCATGTAGGGCATGTCCGGACTGGAACTTTAAGAGGTGGTTCTCCCTTAGTTTCTTTTACAAGTTCGATAATTTGTTTGACTCCCTCATCATCTCCAACTACTTGTAAAATCGTTGACCCTTCTGCTCCGATTACTCCACCAGAGGCCATGTGCATTATATCGACATCAGCTTCAACTAAAAGTTCAAGAGCTTGAATTTCAGTGATTGTCGTACCGGTAGTGATCGGAAAAAGCCCAACTGGCATTCCTGTGCTATAATCTACTTTGTTAATTCCTGCAAAAGTTGCGACCTCATCAACAGGTAATAAGATTAGCTTTTCAAGTCCTACTGGGCAAACTAACTCTATTCCACGAGCAATAATCGTACCATAAGTTTTTCCGATTGTTCCTCCATGAGATGCCCCGATTAGAATTCCTGTGTTGAGAAATGGATCCACAGCATTCCCTCCCTTTATAAATACATCGCCTGCTTTCATATCCTTAATAATAGTATCGGTTCGTATTTCTTGTAACTCTCCTCTTACAAAAGCGACTTCAGATTTGATTTTAGAGAAGTCCATCAAGCAAAGCTTATCAGGTACAATAGCTCCGGCTACAAAATTCTCTTTATCAAAAGGTCTGCCTAATAATTCCTCGACAACATATCCATTAGTGGTGCCACGTGCAACAGCGATAATTCCCTCTTTTAAAGCCGTTTTTACAGACTCCAGTTGTGCTACACCTTTTGCAATAAGTCTCTTGCTTTCCCATGGTGTTAAAACAATCTGTGCGATCACTAAATTACCTCCAAGTTTTAAAGACTAAAAGTATTCATTTCAAACCAAGAGTATCTAAGCTTTAAGTTATTTAAATAATATTAAAGTTGTCTGTAATCTTGCAATCCTCACAAATCATCATTCTAGGATTGAATAGGTCCTTTGGATCGAATATCTGTTTTATTTCTTTCATGTAATTATAAATCGTATTTCCAAATTCCTTTTCAAGGTACATTGTCCTGTTTCTTCCCATTCCATGTTCGCTAGTTATTGTTCCTCCGTATTTAAACAGCAAGTCATACACATCGTCCACTAGATGCGGTATCATCTCAAGGTGTTTTGGATCCTTCAAATTAATTAGAGGGCGCAGATGTATTGTACCTGTTCCAACGTGTCCATACATACCAACAATCAAATCATATTTTTCGAAAATTGGAAACGTTTCTCGTATAAAGGGTGCTAGATATTGGATCTCCAGGCCTACATCTTCTATTAGAGCCCACGTTTTCAAGTCAGATCCTTTTGTAAACTTCATGAGTGTGGGCAAAATGGCGTGACGTACTGCCCATAGTTTAAGCTGTTTCTCCTCATCTGTTTCGGTAATAATTTCGTTATAAATGTCGTATCCTTTTTCAGGAATCATTTTTTCAAGTTTTTTTATCTGATCAAATCGTTCTGGGCCCTGAAATTCGATGAGAAGCATGTGAACTTCTTCTTCAGGTATACCTAATTCTGGTTTTTCTTGTCTGACCAATTTCAGGCTTTCGTAATTCAGTAGCTCTATAGCAACCGCACCGATCTCTTTAATACTTCTGACAGAGTCCATAGCTTCGTCAAGTTTTCTGAAATAGATTAAACTTGTCGCTACACCTTCGGATATTCTTTCAACCTTCAGCTTAATCTTTGTAAAAATTCCCAAAGTCCCTACGCTACCGACAAGAATATGTGCGAGAATATCACCTATTTGTTCATGCTGAATGAGCGCCGGTAAATTATACCCACTCGAAGTTTTAACTCTTTTTCGCCGTTTGAAGAATTTTAGTGTCTCATCATTAGCGGAAATTTTTTTCTTTAATTTTAATAATCCCGCATTTATTACTTCAGGGATGGTTTCCTCTTTAGAGGTATCCACTAACTTACCGTTCACTGTTATGAACTCCAACACTACAACATAATCATCGAAGGTGCCGTACCTAACTGAATGCGCACCACTTGATTTAGTCGCAACATTCCCTCCTATACAGCATATTGGTGCACTCGACGGATCAGGAGGCAAGAAATAACCTTTTTCTTTAATGAACTCCTGTAAAGCTTTATGGTTGACACCAGGCTGGCAAATTACATACTGTCTTCCTTTTTCTTCAACAAAATCTAAAATGCGGTTCATATACTTTTTAAAGTCAATTATTATCCCCTTGTTTAGAGAGGCTCCAGCTAAACTTGTTCCTCCAGATCGTGGTGTGACGCTGATATTATCTTTTCTAGCTATCTTCACGATCTTTATGACATCGGTTTCATCTTTGGGGAAGGTAACTAACAATGGCTTTACTCTATACATACTTTGATTTGTGGAATATGCTTCTAGGGTTTCCTCATCCCATTGGACGTCTCCCTGGATTTTTTCTTTAATTTCTTTTCCTAAAACTTCACCTAGCATGCTATGCCCCTCTTGGCGTATAAGAATAAATGTGACTAAAGTAAGGGAAATGTGATATTAAATTTACAATGAGGATGACCTGTCCCATGACATTCTATTTCTTTAACTTTACATGATTTCTTGAATTTAGATTCAAAAATAGCTTCTAAAATCCCCTCATCTTGAGCACAAAGCGGTTTTCCAACATTTGGCATCATCCCGCATTCATAGCAGCCTGTGACCACTAAAGTTATTGGAGTTTTTGAAAAGACTTCTAAGTGTCCCAATTTATGCGTTTCCCAAAACTTCGAGAGATCGCTTAATATTCCATCCAGATTCTCATTAGTAATCGTTTCAACAATTTCTTTACCTATTGTCCTTCCAACCTCTCGCAAAATCGGGTCTAGATTAAAATTTGTGAAACTTTCTATGCCAAATCTAACAGCACAAAAAAGTCCGTTTGCAAAGCTCAGCGGATCTCCGATTGATTTTCGAACTAACACCGAAATCTGTTCGCTTACTTTTGCAAGAGGCGATTCAGTAGTTCCGACAAATCTCGAATCCAGTAAAAATAGTTTTCGGCGCTTATCTTCAGGATGTGGCCTTTCTATGACAAGTCTCATGTCTATAAGTATTTTTAGATGTTCCCACAATGTGGATTTAGACTTTCTAAGGCCAATTTTCTCAAAACGTAGATAAATATCCTTTAGTTCAAGGCCTTCATTCTCTTGTAACATTTCTAATATTTTCATGCGCACAGGATTTGAAACTTGTCTTAGGCCATCCTCTGAAAAATAGACTTCAAAACTGGCGCGTTTTGAAGGAGCCATAGTTCTCATGTTTGAGAAAGCGTCCTTATAAATATTCGGAAATCGGCGAATGAGGGCATATAAGTCTTATTAAAATCACTAAAACGTTAGAATTTCAGCAAAAAATTACATTTAAAGGGCTACAGTTATTCTTAAATTCTGAATACTCATTTAGGTCCTATCTCTATATATGTTGACGCTAAATTTTAAATTCACGGCTCCACCTCAAGGAAGCCCCTAACCTTTAGGGTGGGGAAGAATTGAGGGAGGCTTTTTAACTTGTACCAGGGTCTCTCTACCTTTAAATAGTGCAATGACGACAGAACACTCTTATGAAAGTGGTGGTCACCGCTAAAGTCAAACTTCTTGATAGTTCCCAGCTCCTGGATGACACCATGAGGATCTATGCTCAAGCGATCCAATTTTGTATTGAGCGTGAGGTAGTTTACACTCTTTAAAGGTAGAGAGACCCTGGTA
>JAEOSO010000158.1 GCA_016840315.1 Candidatus Borrarchaeota archaeon
ACAACTCTAAGCTGGAAGAGTTGCTATTGGCTGCACCTGATCCTCAGTGTTTTAAAAATGTCTTGTAGGTATTTAGGATGAGTGTTATAAAAAGTCTTAGAAACCACTTTCGTCAAAGCTCTTTGGCTTTTATGAGGACTGTGCCCGCTGAGATGTTAGAATTCGATCAGCGGGCAAAATATATGTGCAAATTCGGATGTAAGAACTATAACAGGAAATATTCCTGTCCCCCAGAGTCTTTAACAGTCTTGGATAGGATACAGAAACATAAATATCAGTGGGCTATATTATTTGCCACAACCTATAAAGTAGATAATGGGTATAGCAGATACATGATTAGGGCTTTAAACCAACAGAAGGAGTATGAAATCCAGAGAATATGTAATCAAATAGGAAATATATTGGATTCTAATGGCATAAGCCATTTGTTATTGTCTGGCGGACCGTGTAGGCAATGTAGGGAATGCTCATTAACATGCAATGAAGCGTGTAAAAAGCCCGAATTCAGACAAGTAAGCATGGAAGCCGTTTGCATAGACTGCCAAAAGACTATGCATCGCGCCGGTTTTGATTTTCAGATGCCCAATAACGGAAGCATTAACAGATGCGGATGTATCTTGACTTATGAAGACGAGTTGTCTGACATCTATTTCAATAGCATCGAATCACTACAGGAATTAATTCACCCCTCAAAAGAACAGGCTTTGGAAATGTGCTCTAGACTTTTGGTCGAATATCCTCAAATGTATGATAGTGTCCAACTAATTTCGGTAAGTGAGATTTGTAATGAAGATTCACCCTGTGAAACTTGTAAGCACTATGGAACTAACTTTTCTTGTCCCCCATATTCAGAGAAGATGGACATAGGTTTGTGGAGTTTTGGTATTCTGTGGGAGTGGAAGAAAAACGACAAGAAAAAGTATAGATATAACATAGCATTAAAAACTATTCATCGTGCTTTCTTTTCATTGGGCTACTATTTTGCACTGAGTCTAAGAGATTGTTATTGTGAAGAGTGCAAACCTTGTAATTACCTGCACTCAGAAAAGCCAATATGTAATTCGAGACAGCTTCTTTCTCCATCTATGCAATCTCAGGGGATAAGTCCTGGTCAATTTGGAGAGGGAAAGCTCGGATTAGAACTCATATAGGTAGCTTCATCAAATGGAAGAGAGCAAGTTAGAGGAATCAGAACGGTCCTTTTCAGAACTTCAAGAGATATTCTCTCCAGCAATAGCTGCTGATTTTCTTTTTAAAAACCGTATTGGGATTGTTATTATATTGGACTACTTCAAAGCCCGGGATTGGCCATGGAAAGGACGATCATTTGCCAATGAGCCTGTAGAGAATATCCCTCTGGTTTGGGCTATTTTTACTGCTCCACATAGCCGTGGCATCAGAATGGTGTGGGAAGCACATCCAGCAAAATGTTTTCCTATTCGTTACACTCAATACAATCCCAATGCGAAGAGACACCCAATGCCTGTCGTGAAGGAACGGATTGGAACACTGGGTGGGTGCTCTAGAACGTTTGTGACCATCTCAAACCGTAGATATGAAGTGAACGAGAAAACACCACAATACTGCTCGATTTTTGGATTACCAGACGATTGTTACGATCCGAATTTTGAAAAACGGATGATGGATACCCTTAGACGCTATAGCGAGTTAGAACTATGGTGTTTTGAAAAAACTAGTTACATTAGTGAGCAAGTAGAGCCACAAATTGGACTCCATTATATGAAAGGGGAATTTCTGCCGTCCAGATACTTCATGTATATAGATACACCGGAACATTTCTTAAAAGGAGTACATGGTTCTAAGCAACTGGAGAGTTTATCCGGCGAACTGTGGTATTCGGCTGGCCGTGAATTAATTGAAGAGATGAACCTTGACAACAGGGAATTTGGCTTCCGTTTTGAGGAACAGGCAAACTACTACATAAGAAAGAGACTAATATATGAATTTGCTCGACTTTCACTGTTGTTAATGAAAAGAGATTCCTTTTCGTCGTTTAGCTTTGCAACTGCTCCAAAACTATGCCTAGTCAACGAACAAGAAATCCAGACTGGCTTAGATAATATTGCAATGACTATCAAAAGGGACAAAGAGCGACATGTGTTTGAGACTATGAGTAAGATCCACAAATACATAGACTTCCAGGCCTTTAGAAACTCTCGTTTTATGGTTATGGATGCCGAGTACATGCACGTACCATACCCCACAGGGAGCTCCGCGAGATTCTTTAACTTTCCGTGTATCTTTTCA
>JAEOSO010000159.1 GCA_016840315.1 Candidatus Borrarchaeota archaeon
TTTACGTAGGCTACTTTTCTGTTCCAGACCATTTTTCATCACCTGACTGATGTTAACCTAGGCCAGTCCTCTTACTTTGGCTTGATTCGGCGTCGGCCAGGATATTCGATACCTTGTTTTGCAGTATGGGCATGTTGCAGTCATTGCGTTTGGTGCAACAGGAATTCTCTTTAGACAGTTTAAGCATCTAACCTCACTCATTCTATCTCACCTATCAACCTCCACCGACAGGGATTGTGATTATTACCAAATCGTTCTCCTTCAATTTTACATCTGTATCTCTTATGTTTTGACCGTTTAACATTACAAGTGTGTTAACATCAACTTGCCCAGTTTTTTTGTCAATGGTTTCTTCGAAGTCTTTGCCATATTTCTTTGCCAACATTGTGAGAACCTCTCCAAGAGTGGTCTCTGAGTAAATGTCATGGATGATTTCTTTTTTACCCACTATCTCCTTGAACATGGCGTAGAACTGAATCTTAATATGAGCGTTCATAAGCTTCACAAGTTGATGAATCCTAAAAGTATTAGGGTTGTGGGGCTGAATTTAATTGTTGCGGAATTAATATTACTGAGAGCATATTTATATAACTTATAGAATTGCACACGCAACCCGGAGGGTAGTAGAACATTTGGAAATTAGAAAATTACAGAAAATAAAGGGAGGTAGCTTCACTCTCTCAATTCCCAAAAAATGGGTAGATACAAGAAGGCTGAAAAGAGGCCAGCAAATGGTTATTTCAGAAGAAAATGACGGATCTCTCAGTGTATATCCCGTAACTGCACTTTCGGAAAAACCGTTGAAAGTCATGCTTCAGTTAGAAGAGTTTCCTGACATTAAGGCACTAGAATACAATATTGCCACTTATTACATCCAAGGAACAGATCGAATTGACATCGTTTCTAAAGAAATTATTCCTGCCGAACAGAAGAGAAAACTGAAGCTTTTGCGTCTCGCAATGCCTGGCGTAGAGGTTTCCGAAGAAGGAGCAAATAGGATAAGCTTTCAAGTCTTGATTGATCCTGCTGCGTTCCGCTTGGAATCACTTCTAAGCAAGACTTCTACATTCTCTTTGCACCTGCAAGAAGATGTTGTAAAATCAATGATAAATTGGGATTTTCCCCTTGCAAGAGAGGTTATCGAGCGCAGCGGAGAAGCCTTAAGACATTACAGGCTTACGATTAGGCAAGTTGCTCTGGCTAGCATAAGTAAAGCAATTGCTAAAGAAATAGGGATAAGAGGTTGTCAGGAATGTGTCACTTTTGCGCTGATGGCAAGAGATCTCAGCAGACTGGTTTATCATTGCTCCCAAATTGCCAGACATGTTCTTTCGCTTGAACACAAAAGAAAAGTAAGCCGAGGGATCTTGAATTTGGTAGAAGAAGTATCTAAACTAGCATACAACATGCAAAAAGACGCTGTTCAATCCTTTTTGAAGAAAGATACGAAACTTGCAGTTCACGTTCTCCGCAAGATGGGTGATGTTAGAAAAAAGGAGAAGAAGCTTTTGAAAGAGGTTATCAAAAAAGTTAAGGATATTGATACTGCTGTTACAATGGGATTGATATGCCGAGATCTGCGAAGAATAGCTGGTTATTCGGTCGCCATTGCAGATGATGGAATGAACAGGGTTCTTACTCCAACCGTTTAGGTAACAGGAAGAAACGTGATGATTGAACCTCAACCTTGAAACGCAAATATAAATACTGAATTTTTATATATACCCCCTTCTAATGCTATAAGCCACTAAATGAAAAAGGGATAGTGAATTATTTGGGATTGAATTGGCTACCCAGAGAAAGCGAACTTAAGAACCATGGTCTCCACGGTAAACAGCACTGGGGGAGTGCTGCTCCGCGTGTGATATACGAGAAGCGATCTTTGAAAGATCCTGAAGGAAAGGTAGTCGAGGATTTATTTGTCTCTTGGATTATCTTAGACAATCCTCGACAGTACAACTCGTACACGACAGAAATGGTAAAGGGGGTCATAGCGGGTTTTGAAAATGCTTCATTAGACAGAAGCGTCGTGGCAACAGTCTTCACGGCAGTTGGTTCGTCAGCGTTCTGTACTGGCGGAAATACCAAAGAATATGCCGAATACTACACTATGCGGCCCAACGAATACGGTGAATACATGGAACTTTTTAATCACATGGTAGATTCAATTCTGATGTGTAAAAAGCCTGTCATTAACCGAATAAACGGTATGCGTGTCGCTGGCGGACAAGAAATCGGAATGGCTTGTGACTTGGCTGTTACT
>JAEOSO010000160.1 GCA_016840315.1 Candidatus Borrarchaeota archaeon
GTGATTCCCACTAGCGGTTTCGCAAGGTACTCAAATGAGCAGCAGAGACTATCCTTTCTCTACCCTGAGGAATGGAACATCCAGGAAGAGGAAGGAGCGATACACCTGGTTCATCCCGAGGCTTTTGCTTGGGTAACCATGCTAAGAATCTGGGAGGATTCTGACCCGGAGGCTACACTGCAGAGTGTGGAGGAACACCTTGCCCAGGAGTACCATGATTTCGCCGTAACCTCAAAAACAAAGGTGATGGTCAATGGCATAAATGCGTGGCGGGTGGATGGGAAATCTACCTCCACTAAAGGAATAGACGTCATTCATAACTTCTTGCTTCTGCACGAGAGTGGCCTTGCGAGGGCATTGGCAGTTTGTGCTACGTTGGAGGACCAGCACGTCGCTCTCTCACCGATCATGGAACAAGTATTCGATAGTATTACCCTCCTCGAGCACTAGGCCCTCCCGCCGATCTCTCCCGCACTGCCAGAATGCTCATCTCCACGACGATGTTCGTAATATCTTCTATTTTCAGGAAAACCTTGCAAAAATCAAAGTAGTATCTTATCATATACTCAAAGCTCAAAAGGAAGCTGCAATGAAAACTTTCTTCATTGTTTTTTTGTCTTTTATTATGGTGACGTTTGTTTCCAGTACATCATCAGGGGAGTCACTAACTGCGCCAAAACTAACAAATAATCCAAGTCTTGACGTAATTGCCACGAATAAAAGACCGCTTTTATCAATTTTCAATGCATCCGGCGGCACTGGTAAAAGAACCTATATTTTCCAGATCGATACGGTCCCGGACTTTGATTCTGAGTCTTTCATTGAATACAAAGATATACCAGAAACCAATGAATACATAACAGAAAAGCAGATTGAAAAAAAGGATGCTCTCTTCCCTCTGGGTAAAACAACATATTATTGGCGCGCACGTGCAGTAGATGAGGCAGCTAATAAAGGCCCCTGGGGCGAGACACGGTTTTTTCTTGATACTGCTTCCGACGATACTTTTATGAATCTCCTCAGAATACCAGTAGAGGAAGTGGCTGTTTCCAGCGGTCAAAATCCTAAGAATATAATAGATCTGGATGATCCCGGACAATCTACTTTCTGGCTTTCATCACCACCCGGAGATCCGGTACAGTGGATTGCATTTGATTTTGGCAAAAGACAAGAGGTTTCCAGAATCTGGATGCTTTCTCATCCTTCAGGTAAGAACGGCTGGCTGAAGAATTTTGTCTGGCAGTGGAGTAGCAATAATAGGATATGGACGGATATACCTGATGCGGAGGTTCAAAATAATGATACATTTCGGAATATTATTGAGATAGAACCAGTTTCTGCAAGATATTTCAGGTTATTGATTAGAGACTGGTACGGCTGCGCCCCTCAGATAAATGCAATTATCCTATATTCTCCCGGAATCCCTGAAATTCCAGAACCTCCTGATGATGATTACGTCCTCGTTATCGGTAATCAAATGAACGGATTCACCTTTAGCGAGCTTGCCGAATTTGTAGAGGGGCTAGATCTTAACTTAAGAACACTGACAATACCACATTATGAAGTGTCTCTTGACGTGATCAATAAACTGAAGAATAAACCCCTCGCTATTATCCTCAGCGGCAATAATGCAGATTACCAGAACTTGCCAATGTTTGAATATAATGGTGTATTTGAAATCATAAGGCAGTGTCAAATCCCTATACTTGGTATCTGCTGCGGACACCAACTCGCTTGTATGGCATACGGGTATACGTTTGCAAGAAGCATGGGCTGGCGAGATTTCACCAGTCTTGCATCAGATGAACAAAAGAAACTGACTAAGATAACAATAATAAAAAATCTGCCTATCTTTCAGGGAATTCCAAATCCTTTCACAGCACCTGAAGTACACAGCTGGGCAGTAAGTCCCCTCAGTTTACCAGAAGATTATGAAATTACATCTGAATCAACCTATATACAGACAATTAAAAGCAAAACGAAGTTTTTGTACGGTGAACAGTTTCATGCCGAAATAAAGACTGATTATAATGAAGCAATGCCCTATTTGGTGAATTTCTTAAAGATGGCTCTTCGGAGAAAAACAGGCAACCAGTAATTCCATTTTTGCAAAAAACCTCACCTAACATACATCTGGCGCTGCCGCCTCCCACCTCTTCTATGGTGTAGAAGAATCTCGCTTGATTCACCAATCCCGCCCCCGAATTTGACAATGTGCCCCAAGAGTACTATAATACTGCTA
>JAEOSO010000081.1 GCA_016840315.1 Candidatus Borrarchaeota archaeon
AGGAGTTGAAACAATTGCCATACCCATTGCCATAGATTCTGCAATCTTAAGTTTTGAACCATGCGTCTCCTCAAAGGGTGCCACATACACATCGCTCTGGTTAAAGATAGGTCGTATGTCATCCACTCGTCCTGTAAAGCGAATACCACGATATGCACTGAACTGAGACTGAGCCTTGCTATGGAAATTTCCACCAACGAGTAATTCAACATCCGGTATCTTTCGTTGTATAAATGGGAAAATATCACGCATAAACTTGTGCAGAGCGGTCATATTCCGTGCTGCGGAGGTGCCTGTAAACAACAGCCGGGGCTGGCCCGTTCGTGTAGCCATATCAGGAAAATAATAGGAACAATCAACACCGTTCTGGATCACACCTACTTTTACAGTAGGTGCCAGAGAGAGCGTGAGTTGCCTGTCTTCTTCGCATACAGAAATAATACGCCCAACACGAGGATAGATACACCTAAAATGCTTATCAGACAGCCACCAGTTTACTAACGCCGCCAACCTTAATAGAGGGTTTGATACTTGTGAAGCATAAACACGCCAAAATTCAACATCAGCGTTGTGCTGATCTAATATCCAGTTGCGGGCCTGCTGATTTAGGATTAGAGTACCCCAGTGCCCAAAAGATGCATAGATTATTCCAGGAAAGCTTAATATTCTGCGCAAAACATCGGGATAGTCTCGGAAAGATAAATCAAGAACTGCACTATGATACGGGTAGTGAAATCTGAGCATGCGACCTGCAGCTTGCAACTTATCTTGAAATGAAATATCTCGCAATGGAATTCTAATAATTTTGTTTGCACAATCACTTAGAAATTCTGTTTGCTTAATTGACAGAGGCTGTCGCGACAATACCACAAGTTCAACTTCAAAAGCTTTACTAATCTCTTTCAAGAGCCCTAAAGTACGCAAATCAGCCCCTCTATATGCTGGCCACGGACTCTCCCATGAAAGAAACATCAGTTGGCTAAGTTTCTCATTATTCAAAATAGTCTCCACTGCAAGCATCATCCTATTAAATTCAAATTTCCTATCGAGTCAATTGTTCACTCCAAATTTTTGATAGAAGATTGTATTCTATAACCCTATTAGATACATAGCCCCTTTTAGATTCAGGCAAAAGAAATCCAATTAATCTATAGATAAGTGCTAACTTCTGAGCGTGAATCTTTTCAAGCTGTATATGCAGATGGAATTGCCATTGTGGGTAGTGTTTTTTAAAAAGAAGTAATTTACTATTAACATATAATTGAAGATATTTCTCCATAGATGCATCCACTTTGGTAGAACTGCCTCCCCTCACATGAATTATGCGAGCTGAGGGAAGAAATACCACCTTCCAGCCCGATCTTTTTAATCTGAAACAAAAATCCGCCTCTTCCCCATAAAAGAAAAAGTTTTCATCAAACCCTTTTACAGATTCATAGGATTCTTTGCGAATCGTCATAGCAGCACCATCAATATAGCCAACTTCTTTTGGATAAGCATCGATTCTTCGGGGCCATGCAAATCGCCGTACCCAGTTGTGTAATGTAGTGATTCCGATTAAGTTCTTAACACTATCTACAATTCCAGGCACATTTCCATAACTTCGCTGCCATTTGCCATCAGAAAAGACCTGTTGAGCACCAACCACGCCAACATCACGATGCACCATCAAATACTCAACCATCTGGCGTATGGCGTCTCTGTGAAAAACAACATCAGCATTTGTAACAATGAAGAAATGTCCAGCAATACTCGCAACCCCTTTATTTACAGCACATGCATAGCCTGTATTTCTCATATTTCTTAACAGTTTCACAGATTGGTATTTTTCCTTCACTATTTCTGCTGTTCCATCGGTTGAAGCATTATCCATCACAGTTATCCTGCAGTAGACCCTATCAGAACTGAGCAAGGAATCCAGACAGTCCTTTATAAATACTCTGCTGTTGTAGGTTATGACTACAATGTTTACCTCACTTTTTCTCATTTCAGACTTTTCCTCCTAAAAGCACCAGAAGGTATGCCTGTTACAAGAAGAATATAGAACACCCAAAAAGTAGTTCCTAAAAAAGACCCGTAGATAAACAGTGAAACTAAGAATACCGCGCCAGCAGCAGGAATGCGAACCACAAGATACGCGATAAACAGAAAGAATATTACAAATCCTATAATGCCCATAGAGCCAAGAACATAAGCAGGTATATTAAATATTGCAGCTTCTTTAAATACTAACTCCGCATAATAAAGAATTCGGCCAGTGCTCTTAAACGCGACATCAAGGTTGCCCAGTCCACTTCCGAAAATAGGCGATTTCACAATGATTTCTTTTGCAGTTTCCCATGACCCCATAACCCGTACCCCGCCTGTACGGTCATGTCCTTGAACAAAACCAACAAAACGATGTATTATTCTCTGGTAAAAGACTTTAGGGAGACTGAGAGGTGCAAATGCGAATAACATAAATATCACTATAACTGCGCCAAGTATCAATCTCGTCAGAGAAAATAACTGTTTGATTTTTCTTTGCTTCAAAACCAAAATGAGCAAGAACACAAACAGGAGGATATAAGTTGAAAGTGCAAAGGTAAGCAATATAGACACAAAAATAACATTGCTCCTCCAGGTATGCTTTTGTGTAATTGCAGGTGACTTAAAATAAAGAAAAGCCAAACCTAAAATTTGAAAGATTCCAAAAGTGGATGGCTCACTGAATATTCCTCTGGCTTTATTCAACACAATACCACCAATCTCCCACGGTTTTAATCTCTCACCAAAGGTCAAAGGGCCACCTTGTCCGAACCAGAAGAACTCATGAGGTAAGTGTGTACCTGAAATCTGCTCGACTAATTGTGCGATGTAAATATACAACGCAATAAACGCATGAAGCGTCAGGATACATAATACTGCTTTGCCTATGGTATCCTTATCCATCTTCCGAATATAGGAACCAATCAGTATTGTGCCAATACCATAGAAACTTAATTTTGCAAAGGACTTCAAAAATTCTATCTCAGAAAAAGCAAAGGGGGAAAAACCACTTGCAAATATGCCTCCAACAACCGCCCACATAATTAAAAGTATTATATAAACAGACCATCTCTGGATATATATACGCGGACAAATGAATAAGAAACAAGCAACTACAGCACACCCAAACAACACATCGCCAATTGATACGCTTCCTGTGAGCATTGCTTTTGACAGTGAAGCGCCCAGCAAAGCAAGCCACACAATGCAAATTTTCCTATTGGAATATGTCGTGGACTTTTCAGGATTTACCGGTAGAGAATTTATTCCGTTTCTTATAGAAACCATGTCCTCCCCTGACTATAGATTCTCATGTATTTCCGCAAAGACCTTTGCATTCCTCTGCGCATTATAGTTTGTTAACACCCTCTTGAATTCATTTCATTAATCTCTTTATCCATTAACTTCAACCAGTCAATATTTGGCGCTAAACCATTGCTTTCCATATGAGTAGCAATTGAAGGAGTCGGAACCCATAATTTCCAACGTTTTCCGAATAGTATTTGCCACCAGCAGAAAAACCAAGCCTTGGCAATTCTAAAAAAATTCCGATCACCCAAAACGAGGTATTTAATTAAAGCAAATAAATTAAACACTTTATATTTAGTTAAACTCATCCAGTAACTTGAATCATAATTCCCTTTAGTGTAAGTAGTCTCTTTACTATAAGTTCCAATTACATTTTTAACCTTTCTGAGATTCTCTCTGGAAGTTAGAAAAGTAACAGTGGTACAGGAAACGCTCCTCCAATGTCTGTTACCAAATATCTTAATTTTACTTGAATATCTATGTAAATCCAGGTTATAGTAATCAGGGTTATCATAAGGAGAAAGAAAATCCACATCTTTACTATTCCTGATAAAATTTACCATTGTTTCAAATTGATTAGGCATATAAAAGTAATCATCTTCAGCGAAATATACTATTTTTGAAACATTTTGCTCTGATAATATATGAATTTGTTTTTTTAAGGTCCCTCTATTTCCAATTCCTGGCAATTTAATAATTTCTAAGTCATTTATATCAAAATATTTTTTAAATAATTCTTCATACTCTGATGGGCAGTTATCTAATAACGCCCACATTTTCACTTTTAAAGAACCTAAGGAATTTTTAAACGACTTTAAACACAACTCAGCTAATTTTAATTTATTATCACCAAAAACAGGTGGTGCCTTAGATACTTTAGGATAAATTCTATATGCAACTGCTAAATCATAATTTGTGGCCGTCATTTTGTTTTGCCTCCTTCAAGAACTGCTCTAGGAGATCTGTACTTCGCTCCCAAGTGAATTTTTGAATACGCTCATATCCGGCCTTCGCAAGCCTTACTCTCAAGTCATCATCTTCCAAGAGCCTGATCACATTCCCCGCTAATGCCTGGGGGACGCCAGGTGGCGATAGGAGCGCAGTAATTCCATCTTCTGCGTAGTCTCTATTGCCTCCGCAATCCGTGGACACCACAGCACAGCCGCAGGCCATGGCCTCTGCAGGGGGCAAAGCGAAACCCTCAGCCAGACTGCTACACAAAAAGATTCTCGTTTGATTATAGAGATGGACTAATTCTTCCTCTGGTATGTTAGATCTGTACTCTATCCAGGAGGGAATTTGACGAGGCCGGAGTACTCTCCCGAATACAGTCATCTGCAGATCAGGATGCCTTCTCTTGCAGATTTCTAAGGCATGAATACCATCCTTTGCCCCTTTGTACTTTCCGGGAGAATACATCATCGAAATCCTCTTAGGTCTATTGTTTATATCTTCTATTTTCCGAAATCTGCGGAAAGCAATACCATTGGGTACGTTAACTAAGTGATTCGTACCGGTCACAGACACCACCTTGTCGTAGAGCCAACGAGAAACCGTTACTTTCTCAAACGGCAACTTCCACGACGCTTCAATTCTCTCCTGCGACCCCATGTAGGGAGGAAAGTCCTGAACTAAATAATACTTCCGGCCTTTTGAAGATGAATAATCAGTAACGTATTCGGCGGTCTGCCAGGCCGTAGCGAGAACAACATCGCTATTGGGTACAGATCTCGCTATGGGTTCTCGCACATAAAGCATCCTGACCCGCTTGTCTATCGGTAGCCATTGGAGATTGGGCATGGAAATCCTGGTGAGTAGATTGCCTGTCTTCCTGCGTAGCCACCGATAAAAATTTGGTGGAGGATCGAAATTACGGAGAAACCGAGCATGTACGATTGTTACCTCATGCTCACGAGCTACAAGATGGTTGGCGTATTCATACACCACTCTGAAACCACCTATTGGGGCCGGGTAGCCAGGTAACACAAAAGTAATCTTCATCTGCTTTTCCTTCTGACACAACGATTGGTTCTATCAAGTGACTTGATTCTGCTTTTGAGTTGTTGAGTTCAGTCTTTCTCGATGCACGCGACGACAACGAAACTATCTGTGCGTCCTATCAACTCCTCCAGACATACAAGGATGCGACAACCAAGGTGTTTTAGTACACCGATGATTCCATTCTGTGTCCAAACATGGTAATGCAAGTTTCCGCTCGCAGCTATCCACTCAAAGTTCCAGGAACCGTCTTCATTTCGTGCCTGATTGGTCCACCCATGGTCATACTGGGGAATAGAGTACTCTGCAAACTCCTCCCAGTGGGTCGAATCACTTTCGTCTACTCCCTTCGTCTGATCCTCGATATGGTGTTCCAGTGTTGTGAGTTGCCGACCTCGATCGAAGGTTCGCTCGCCATGGGGAAGGATAAGGAAGATAACACCATTCGGCAGAATAACTCTTTTCCATTCCTCTAATACTTTCAGGGTATTGGGACAATGCTCAAGGCAATGGGAAGAGATGACAAAACCAAAGCTATTATCCTTGAATGGCAGGCTACTAGCATCGGCAGTTACATACTTACGAGCACTGACTCGATGAGTCAAGAACTTGTCCACGTACACCGTCTCTAGTGATCGACTATAGGGCACCGTTCCCGGGCCAATCTCAAGTCCCTTACCACGGCAATAGCGATTAATGAGATAGCGATTGATGAGATAGCGACTGAAGACATTCGAACAGACTTTCACTGCTCCAATCAGTTTACTCAATATTCCCATTGACCTACCCTTGCACCTTCTGGATTGTCAATCAAACTATAACCATCATCCTTGATAGTAACCCTGCTATCACCGTGAATTGCGACTTCATTTTGGGGGCACGAATATCAAGTTAAAATATGGATAAAAAGCTTGTTTGGGGTATCCCAACTTGATTATCGCATTATAGGGTAACGGCACGCCTACAAAAAATTTTTTCTTGCATAATCTCAAATTCCCACCTATCTGGAAGATGGGCGGACACTGCTCTAATAATGGATAAATAACTTTGTCCGGAGGAAATTTTACACTGAAGCCATAGTTTTGAAACAGAGAAACAACGCGACCATACCCGCGATGATAGACATCCCAAGTGCTAGACTCCGAAATAAAGTATCGATGCTTGTGCCCACGGCTTTTCACATATAGTGTTGCTAACCAGTGGGGCATCCAGGGAACGAAATGCAGTCTTGTGTGGTCATCGGTGATTTTTAGTCTGTTTGGAACCAATACGTACATAACACCCCAACAGATTCGCTTTAACTCTGGTAACAACCACTTTAAAGTGGCATCGCTCAAGTGTTCTAAAACTGAAAACAAAGTAATGACATCAAAGCTGTTGTCCTCAAAGGGAAGACGATTGCTCTTGTTTAAAACAAAAAGGGTGTCAGGCAAGCTATTTTCCTTCGCCAAAATCCGAGCGAGTTCTAGGTGCTTTTCATGGAGGTCTATCCCCGTGGCTTCAAAACCAAGAACATTCATTCTGACCACTAACTCCCCAGTTCCGCAGCCCAGATCAAGGATACGAGGTTGTTTCCCCAGATTGAACTGTTGTACAAGGTATGTCAATAAATTTTGAAGCCAGCGTCCGTATCCGGCTTCAATCTGTTCTGTTTTCTCCATGTGGCCGTTAATAATAGGTTGATAATTATGTGTTCCTTGAAATGGCTCCATATATTCTAAAACAGCTTTCATAAATTTTTCCGATTGAAGTGGTTTGATGCTTTTACTCATAGTATTTCTTTCCTTAGATGTTATTTTATCTATCCTAATCCACAACGAAAGGCGTTTTGTTTAATATACCCTTGCAAATAACATCAAGATTCGGGCAATTTCCGGGAAGTAATTCGCCAAGATGTTGAAATTTCAGTTTAGCATTGTATGAAGTAATAGGATTTTTATCAATTATTTCAAACAGAGGAAAATCAATCATTCTCCGAAAAAATAAATGATAAGCAAATTTTCTGGCTCGTGTTATCATTTCTGGAGAATTACGAGGCAAGTCAAGAATGCGGTCTAACAATGCAAAATATTGGTCTCTGTTTTCAACATCGTATGTATAACCCTTACCACGATTTAATGTCTCTCCAGCAACGATTACCGGGATACCACGGATAGCGATTTCCAAACCCATTTTTGTTCCGTAGATAAGTGCTGCGCGACTTATTTCAGCTAAAGTATATGAACTGAGGTTGCTCTCTGATGAAATCACTTTT
>JAEOSO010000161.1 GCA_016840315.1 Candidatus Borrarchaeota archaeon
TAACTTACCATCTTCTTTTAAAAGTTGTAAGCAGCGTTCAATAAATAAAATCTGAGGAGGACGACTGTCAACCAGATTTTTTGACATTATCCATTCATTATGTTTCAAAACCCATTTATGTGCAAGTTTATATTGCGAAAGAATTTGTTCGCCCTTAACTTGAATTTTTGCGCCGAATGGAGGATTTGTTAGTATAACATCACTACTTCCAAATTTTATTGTTGATTGGCAGGCATCTGCCCATTCAATTGGGTTTTTCAGACTATTCTCACAAAAAATATTGGTTCTTCCATCGCCAAGTAATGCCATAGAGGTTTTGGCTATCTTGACAAGAAACAAGTCTTTATCAATCCCCATAAAATAAGCTGCGGCATCTTCCTTTTTTCCAGTGAGAGTTTTATCAGACCATCCAATTTGTTTTGCTTCCAGCTCTAATTTATCCCATACATGTCCAAGCGCTATAGTTAAAAAACCTCCACTACCACACGCAGGATCAAGTACATATTCGCCTATTTTAGGATCTGTAATGTCAACAGCTAATCTCACAACATTTCTTGGTGTAAAAAATTGTCCTTTAGAACCCTTCAATGATCGACCAAGGAAGGATTCAAAAAGATTGCCAATAGTATCTTGATCCACTTTAGTAAGATCATAATCTTGCAACTTGCTGACAATGCACTTAACTGATTCCGCCTCAAGTTCAATTATTTCTTCTTCTTCAAAAATATCCTCAAATTCTTTCTTAACCATTTCAAAAATAGCTGAAATTCGCTTTTTTACAACTTTAGCAGATTCATTTGATTCTGCTTGAAATTTATCATTCAGATCTGCATTGTTTTCAGCATATATCTTGCAGAAGAGAAGAGGTATCAACTGTTGTAGTAAACTCTCGTCACGGGTCATACCAAAGGCCATACCAGCTAAATAGTTCCTCAATTCATTGAAAATACTATAAAGTTCCTGATTAGTTTGTAAATCGGTATGTTTGCTCACAATTAGAAACCCCATTTAGATCCATAATTTGATTATCCATATTTAGAGCTTATAAAGGAAGACACATTTGAGAACTTACGATGCGGACTGGGAATCAAGAAAAATTATGTGAGATATTCTTAAATAGCTTTTAGATATACACTTTAGGATATCACTTTTAGGTATATACTCATTGAGGTGAATTCAAAATGGTAACAAAAGTTGGTGTTTTCGGTTATGGCCAAATTGGGACTCGTTTGGCCTATGGAGCGGCGCTTCAGAAAGATATGGAACTTGTTGGTGTAGCTGATATTGCTCCAACTTTAGCAGTAAAAGCTTTAATGGCAAGAGGAATGAAACTTGCCGATACAGATGTCAAACTCTATTGCGTTGACCCTTCACGCACTAAAAGCATTGAAGATGCAGGCATCCCAGTTGCAGGTACTGCTGAAGATCTCTTACAGGAGGCAGACATCATATTAGATGCTGCACCAGGAGGTATCGGCGCAAAAAATAAGATACTCTACGAAAAATTCAACGTTCCTGCAGTATTCCAAGGCGGGGAAGCAGGTGAGATTGCAGATGTGTTCTTTCATGGATATGCAAACTATGAAAAAGGCGTTGGTCAATCATATCTCAAACTAACGAGCTGCAACACGACAGGGCTGATCAGAACCATCGACTGTTTGGATCGAACTCATGGGATAGAAAATATCGCTATAACGATCATTCGACGATGTGCGGACCCAGGTGACACCCACAGAGGATATGTTGACATACTCAAACCTGAACCAGTTCCAAACCACCAAGCAGTTGATCTAATGGAGATTATGCCTCATGTTCAAGCCACAGGATTCCTTGTTCACGTGCCTGTGACACACGGTCATATTATAAACGTGGTAACAACTCCAAAGAAACCCCTGACCAAGAAAGAAATGTTAGATGCCTTCAATGCGCATCCTAGGATTCAAGTTTTAAGAATTGCTGATGGTTTCACTACGAATACATCACTTCTTCAGTTCAATCGATTCGCGGGGAAGCCATTCGCGGATATGTACGAAACGGTTGTGTGGGAGGAGACGGTGACGACCATTGGGAACTTAGCAATGTATGCTATTTATATTCCACAGGAAGCTGTGACCATTCCTGAATCGATCGACGGAATTAGAGCATCCCTACAACTCCAAACAGATCGCCTTGAAGCAGTAGGTTTGACTAATAAGTATCTCGGTCTAGAGCCAAAAAGAAGACTTTGGTAAAA
>JAEOSO010000162.1 GCA_016840315.1 Candidatus Borrarchaeota archaeon
CTTCTATCAACCAGAGAGGATATTTTCCCCGAGTATACACAAGAAGCTTTTGAGAGTGAATTTGGCAGATACTTCAGCATACAAAGCTCTGTCAGAATCAGAGACTCGGAAAGAACTCTGTACCTGATGCGAAAAAGAGAAACCTGAGTATCATGAAGAAACCACTCATTATTCACCCATTTCTATTTGCAATCTTTCCTATTTTCTTTCTTTATGCTCACAACATAGGGCAAGTTTCATTTTCTGACACTCTATTCCCATCAGCAGTTATGTTAGGACTTGCGCTCCTGCTCCTGCTGCTATTATCCTATCTTGTTTTCCGGGATAGCAAAAAAGCAGGAGTTGTTGTATCTATCTTTCTAGTTCTTTTCTTTTCCTATGGTCATGTTTATAACATAATCCCGGATTGCCAAATCGGCATCTTGATGGGTAGGCACTGGTACTTACTGATTGTTTGGGCTGAGCTTTTCGCCTGCGGTGCTTACTTTATTACGAAGACAGGCAGAAATCTACACAATCTCACGAACATTCTAAATGTTGTAGGCGCTATTGTAGTTGCAATTTCTGTGATTAATATTGTACCTTATGAGCTAAGAACAACCTCTGCGTTGCATGAGATCAAAAGGACAAAAGAATTAGAAATCAACGCAGCGGACTCAAGAAACACAAATGTACTGCCAGATATTTACTATGTTATTTTGGATACCTACGCTGCTTCAAGCACCCTTAAAGAAGCTTATGGTTTCGACAATCACGAGTTTACCGATTATCTATCTGGCAAGGGGTTCTATGTGGCTTTCGAAAGTAGGGCTAATTATGGAAGTAGTGCTCAGTCCTTGGCGTCGTCCTTAAACATGGAATATCTCAATTATCCAAGTAACAAGATGGGAGAGGAGTCAAATGATCGGAGACCAATCTATGCAATGTTGCAAGATTACAAAATATGGCGGTTCTTAAAATCGAAAGGGTATAGATTTGTTCATTTCGGATCTTGGTGGGAGCCGACAAGACAAAATAAATATGCTGATGTGAATTTTGGTTACTCGCTGCTACCCGAATTCTCATGGCTTCTCTACCAAACCACCATGCTTCTCCCTATTGATTGGAGATTGGGCATAGATAAACGGCTTGCGCAATGGAAAAGAGTTCCCCGCAAATTTGATAAGCTGGCTGAGATACCAAACATAAAAGAACCTACCTTTGTTTTTGCCCATATGCTTATTCCCCACGAACCATTTGTATTTGACAGAAATGGCAATTTTCTGACAGAGGAGGAGGAGAGGAAAAGAAGTAAAAAGGTGAATTACTTGGATCAGCTGGTTTTCACTAATAGGAAAGTCAAGGTGCTCATCGACCACCTTTTGTCGAGGTCAAAAACCCCCCCAATCATCATTTTGCAGTCAGACACAGGTCCGTCCGCGCTGCCCAGATATAAAATGAGAATATTGAATGCATATTATTTACCCAGTGTCGATAAGGGTGTTTTGTACCCATCTATAACTCCGGTTAATTCTTTTCGGCTGATCTTTAACCTTTACTTTGATACGAATTTTGAGTTGTTACCTGATGGAAGTTAGGCCTTTCTAGACGGACGCCATATATGCAAGTTCGTCAATGTGACCGACGAGCTCAGAGAGAATAACGAGAAGGGAGGAATTTCATTTTGGCTGCATTTGATACTTTCCACTTTACTGGGAAAGGGCAAAGCCATGTAAGGAAAAATGAATACCGGATGAAGGAAGCACAGGCAAAACACAAGGATGATACGTTGGCGAATTTGGGTGGAACTGGGAGGAGTGAGAAATTCGATTAAGATCTTTGCTCTTGTGAGCAGGTATGGAGATTGGTTTCTTTCCGGTCTGGATGAGATGACTCCCCAACCTGAAATGGAGCACTAGTCCAGAAAACAAACTGGGACTGTGGAAGTAGAATGCAAAAAAGCCAAATAAGGTCAAAAAGTCATTGTCAGAGCTGATTTGAGAAACACCGACCATTTCAAGGCACACTGCATACCCTAATGGGCTATAGGATCAAAGGGTACCACGAAACTGACTCAAATTTCAGTCTACATGGCAGTGATAGAGGTAAACAACGATAGGAGCAAGACAAACTAGGCAAAAAGAGATAGGAAGAATAAAGCTCACCGATGCCAGGGAGCTTGTCGCTTCATTGGTGGATAATGAGAAACTGGATCTT
>JAEOSO010000082.1 GCA_016840315.1 Candidatus Borrarchaeota archaeon
AGCAGCGTCAGTCTGGAGAAGACCTTCGATCATGCCTTTTTGTGATTGGATTGAGCGATTCAGTGCCGAGACAACCCCAAAAGTCACCGATGGTCCTCCTACTAGTCCTAAAGGATTCCCAATCGCAAAAACACTTTGTCCAACGCGTACCTTATCTGAGTCCCCCATTTCTGCAACAGGACAGTCATCTTTTTCTGCTTTGATCACAGCTATGTCGTGAGCTCCACAACTGCCTATGACTGTGCCTTTAGCCACAGTTCCATCCGTAAATGTCACTTCAATCTCCTGGGCATCTTCGATAACATGTCGATTCGTTAGAATTAACCCATCCACTTCAATTATAATTCCTGACCCTGATCCTCGTACCGGTACAGGTTGATAAAATGGACGTTGCTGTAATCTTACAGTACCAATATTGACTATATTGCGGCTTACTAATTCTAACATCTCTACGATTTCAGCCTCACCTACGTTCGTCATGGATTTACCTCCTTCCTTATATTCTAAACAAAACTCTTTTCTATGCATCTTGTTTATATTTTTTAAGGAAGAGGAATAAGTTTTAAGAATCTGAAGATTAACAAATACACACATACTGGAGAGATCCGCGTGTTTACTCGTTATCAGGCTATCAAAAGAACACTCATCATTATTTTAGTTGTAAACCTTTCGGTAGCGTTTTCCAAAGGTATCTATGGTCTAACAACAAACTCTCTTAGCCTGATCGCTGACGCCTTACATTCTCTCTTTGATGCAAGTTCTAATGTGATCGGACTTATTGGTATTAGATTAGCAGCAAAGCCAGCCGATACCGAGCATCCTTATGGGCACTGGAAATATGAGACTGTAGCTGCTATAGTAATTGCGGCCATGATCTTTTTGACAGGAATCGAAATTATCGAATCAGCTATAGAACGATTTATTGCTCCCGAAACACCAAGGGTTGACGTTTTCAGTTTTATCATTGTCATCGGCACTATTATCATAAATGTCATTTCTACTCTATATGAGGAAAGAAAAGGGAAGGCCCTTGACAGTTCAATCCTCATGGCTGACGCGCTTCATACCCGTAGCGACATTTTCGTCTCCGCATCGGTTCTGGTGAGTTTTATAGGGATATTACTGGGATATACCATTATCGACCCCATCGTGTCAGTCTTTATCGCGATCATGATCTTTCATACAGGTATTGAAATTGCAAAAGAGAGCATTGAAGTCCTTGTTGATACTTCGGTTATAGATACTTCAAAAATACAAGCAATTGTAAATCAAATCGACGGAATTGTCGAGTCTCATAAAATCAGATCGAGAGGGCAACATAACGAAATCTCAATCGACCTTCATGTAACAGTTGATCCAGAAATCTCCGTGCACGATGGACATGACATAGCAAGTGAAGTAGAACAAATCTTAATAGAAAAAGTTGCAGGTGTTCGAGATGTTACAGTTCATATAGGTCCTGCTGGCCATCCAGAATGTGAAGAAAGTTAGTCAATTATGCATCGAAATGAGTTTTTGTGAGCTTCTGTGAATGGTAAAAGGAGTTCGAAGTATCTATGATAGAAGTTGAGGTAAAAGCGAAAATTTCGCATCCAGACAAGATTATAAAACTTCTCAAAACCAAAACTATATTTCTCAAGGAAATATACCAAGAAGATATTTATTTTAATGCACCAGATAGAGATTTTAGAATAACTGATGAAGCATTAAGAATCAGAACTTCATCAGAAGGATCTGCGTTAACTTATAAAGGACCAAAAATAGGTAACTTGATAGATAAAACTAGAGAAGAAATTTCAGTACACATAAATGATTTAAAAAAAATGCGAGTTATTTTAGAAAAACTAGGATTTCAAACAGTCGATAAAGTATCGAAAAAACGCATACTTTTTCAATTTAACGACCTATCAATTTCTGTCGATTTTGTGGAGAACTTAGGCGAGTTTATTGAGATTGAAAGTCTAGTTAATACCCAAAATGAAATAGAAAAAAAAAGAAAAGAGATATTGGATTTTCTAAATGAGTTGGAAATTCCTTTGGAAGATTGTGAAAGACGTTCATATCTTGAACTTTTATTAAACAAAAAAGGCTTCATCAATAATGCATCTGAAATTTCGAACATTTAGCGCATTAATATTTAAAAATGAGATATTATCTCTCAATTATATTCATTTGTTACTTATGTAGAATTGGTGAGATTTTTTGGCAGGTGGAATCTCTTCTAAGCGCAATCTCATACTACAGGCCATGTTAGGTATTGTGATTCTTGTACTCCTCTTCTGGCAAGTAGGATGGCAAGATTTTCTTGATGCCTTAGTGACCATCGAGTTATCACTCTTTATCTTAGCTTTGGTGTTTTATGCGATAGACAACTTAGTTTTGGCGTTTCGCTATAATTATGTTCTGAAATATATGGGCATTCAGGTTCCTTTCGCACAAGTCTTTTTGTGCCATCTTGGGGGCATGCTCTATAGTGATGTAACTCCTGGACGTGTCGGCTATTTTGCAGTCCCTTATTTCCTCAAAAAAAGAGCAAATGTTGCCTATTCTTCAAGTTTATCTGCAATTATCGGTCTTCAGTCTTTGGAGTTCTTTATTAAGGTATTTGGATGTGGAGTTGGATTAATCTTCATTGGTTTTAATATTGAGAACCAGATTCTATTTTTAATATTGCTTATTGGAACCATATTCCTCTTTATCGTGGCAGTATTACTTGGCGTTATCGTCTGGTCTGAAAAAGCTGAAGGCATGGTCCAATGGTTATGCAAGATTCCTTTAATCGGAAAGATGTTAGCAAAACTGCTACCAAAGTTTTCTGAATTTCAACAGCAAGGTCAAAAAATTAAACCAGTGATTCCACATGCAATAGCCCTTACTTCGGTATCTTGGCTTCTTAAAGGACTCCAATGGTATTTAATCGCACTCTCACTTAACATAACTGGTATTTCATATTTTGGCTTTGTAATGATTCATCCCCTTCTCACTGCACTTTCTTTCGTTCCTATTACACCTGCAGGTCTTGGATTGCAAGAATCAGGAATCGTAATTATCTTTACTTTAGTCTTTGGACAAGACGCTGCGAGTTCATCTGCCTTCTCAATTCTCGCACGATTTTACGCTATCCTTGTCGATTTGGCAGGAATATTAGTTTTCTTGTGACATAAATCTCCCAGCGATAATTTCTTGAACAATCTATAACTTCGGAGGGTAAATTATTTGACTCAGGAAATATCAAAAAAATTTGAGTCCGAAATCAGAATTTTTGTAAACGATATCTCTTCGTTTCTTGAAAGACTAAAAAATCTCAACGCAAAATCAGTTCTTTCTTATCGTTTCAATGATCATTGCTACAAACCAAGAAAAGGATCGATAGAGGAATGGGATCCAAGTCGAAAAACCATGAGACTACGAGCCTGGAGTCATCCTGAAACATATTCACAAATTCTTTTTTCAAAAACAGAAATTCTTGAATGGAATGACCTTCAATATAAGAGAACAGTCTATCCACAAGGAAAAATAGAATTGTATCGCGGTGGTGAGCACGCAAAAAAATTACTAGAGGATTGGGAATTTGAAGAATGGTTTACCGTTGAAAAACTTAAGGGAGAATTATATAACATTAGGAGTGAATCAACTGGGGAGTTTACTATCGCTCTTGAACTCGAGAAAAATATAGGTTGGACGGCTGAAATCGAGTGCTGGGGCGAAGAAATGAACGAAGTTGCACAGAAAATCAATGAAAGAATGCACCTCTTAGAGATTAAAACAAAGGACATAACGTTTAAATCCCTTCCCAGAATTGTTGCTGAAAAATTAAAGCTTATTTGAAAGTATAATGGATGATAACAAAATGGAGTTTATCCAGAAATCTATAGTTAATTGATTTTTTGTATGATATAAAAAATGGAACGGAAAGCATTAGGATTCTTTTTATACGCGTTAATTTCATTTTGGTATTTCTTAACTACTTCAATTACCTTTAGATCGTCTTCGTACTTGGTGCGAACATCCTTTATTCTCTTTTCTAAGGGTTTATAATATTCAATCCACCACGCATCATCGGGTAATTGGAAATGATCTAAGAGGACATAACCACAATTAGGGATAATTTTAAGTTTCCTTTCCTTATTTTGCAAATCATCATGGAACACCATGAAACCTTTAATTTTGAGTAATCTGCCCCATTCCTTTAACGCTCTTTCAAAGCCGATAGGGGCTAGAGCACCTTCAGCCCATATAATGTCGAAACTCTCGTCTGGAAATTTCAGTTCAAATAATGAGCAGTTGATTGTTTTAACCCGGTTAGATAATCCTAATTTTCTTGCTCTCTTATTTAATTCATACAAAGCAGATTGATCAATATCTACTCCAATTATTTCACCATTACTTAATCGTAACAATTCTAAAGTAGGAATTCCAGAACCACAACCAATATCAAGGATTCGTGGTTTATCTATCTTTGGCAGCATTTCAAAAGCCTTCCTTGTATAGTTGAGGAATGTCTCGCGAAGTTGGTCTGCATTTATCTCAATTTCTATCTCTTTTGACATTTTTTTCATCTTCTATTAATCATTAAATTGCGTTTTTTTAGTTTTTCAACTATAAAGATGATCTTTCAAACCTTAGCACAACTGAAGTTTCAATTTGTCTATCAGGAATATTCCAATATTTACGAAGAAGCCTATCCTTTTCTTTAGGCGATACTAACTTGAACCCATATTTCTCATAGAATTGAATTGCCCAAGTTGCCTCCCAAGTTCCTACTAAAATTTCAGGAGTCGTCGCCAAACTCATCAAATATGAGAGAAGTTTTCTGCCAATTCCTCGCCTTTGGTGCTTTGTGAGTACGTAAGCATGTCTAATCAAGGTAGTATCTTTAACGGGTTGAAATCCCATTACTCCAATTAAGGTGTCGCCTTCTTCCCAACCGAAGAATTTCACACCCGCTTCAACTTCTTCCTTTAGTTCATCAATTGGCATGTATGGTTCTTTCCATTGATCCGCCGGGATTATTCCTTTGTATGCCTGTGTCGACTCATTTATTACCCTAAAAACAGTTTTAATATCCGAAGAAGTTAAACTGCGAATCATTATTAATCCTCAAATAATAAGATGCAGACTATTCTCATTTTTTAGATTTTGCTTGGTAATTACTTTGCTCGGGTATGTAGTGCTGAGTAGTTACATACTGTGACAAAAGCGCGAGCCAGTGCGAGGTACTCCTAAAAGTGTGGAGTTTATTAATGAATGGTACTCTAAGGTATAAAGGAGCAATCGATCGCCATGATACAGACCGTCAAATTCAGGATCTATCCCGATGAGGTACAAGAACATCAGCTCCATGAGCTCTTCACCATCTATAATCGTGTGAAACGCATCGGTTATAACTTGTTATTTCATGGCGAGGACTACATGGCAGCACGCTTCGGTGAGGGGAAAACTATCCAGCAGTGTTTGATGAGTCTATGTCATAACAACCCTTATGTCAACACCATCCTGATCGATAACAAGCAGAAACTGGATGCACAACACACATGGCTGGAAAAACGACGGCAATACATGACCAAACAGCTAAAAACCATTACTAAAAAAATCAACACCATAAAGGAACAGGATGCCCATGACCGACGGTTAAAGGGCTTATACGCCCGCAGATCATCGATAATGGCGAAACTCCACAACTTACACCTCGAACCGGTGGTATTCGGCACCAAGAACTTATTCAGGCAAAGAATACGCGGTAACATAACTAGGGAAGAGTTCAGGATACGACGGGATTCTTCCTTCAGTTGCATCGGGAAGAAACAACAAGGATTGAAGAACCTGAACATCAAGGTATTGCCTGATAAGACGGTCAAGCTACGCACCTTTTCTAAGCAAAATGGACGTAAATGGCTTATTATTCCTATATCAGTGAATCATGTGCAGGAGAAATGGTTTCAGCAAATTCTTAATGCTGACAAATACACGGTGACCGTAAAAAGAAAGCCTGTTAGGGGTGAGGTACGTTACTTTGCCCATGTGTCATATGATCTCCCAGAACCCGCACCACGTTATGGCTACGAACGTGGTGCCATCGGCTTAGATTTCAACTATAACTTCGTGGCGTTAACCAATGTAGACCGGCACGGCACACTGTTCTCCTATCATAGCATCTCGTTTGGCAACCTTCATACCTATCGAACAGATAAACGTAACGATTACATCTCCTATAAGATGGATAAAATCGTCAATTATTGCATCAATAAAGGCAAAGGCATCGTGTTCGAGAACTTACAGTTCGACCAAGAGTTTTCTTATAATACAAAACGCAACCGAAAATTAAGTAATTTGAAGACCACCGCCTTGCAATTGTTAGAGCGCAAGTGTAAAAAGCGCGGTGTGTCCTTTCGAAAGGTATTTCCGGGATATACCTCCCTTATCGGGAAATATAAGTATTCAGGATTACATAATTTGTCAGGCCATCACTTAGCAAGTTATGTAATAGCTCGAAGAGGTCTGGGTTTCAAGGAAGCAATTCCACCCGTCTACGATTGGCTGCTCTCACGCGTCGGGGAGTTTATCGAGCCCCGTGTGAAAAAGGGTAGTCCTTACCGTAGCTGGTCGATGGTCCATGACCTCTTCAAGCACAGCGGGATAACGTCCTTCAAGACTGCTGAAATACTGCGAAAAACAGTATTAATGAAGCATGTGTTGAACTCGGTGACGAGCGCACAGCCCGATAACCTTAAGGCTGGTCTTTCCTCTCACGGAAAGATTGATGATTATCATAAAACGTGGTATTTTATCAATGATTTCACAGGTTAAGGCTTATGTTTTAGGCTACTATGCTTTAAGCCTAACAAGAATTGCACGAAAACAATTCTTTAAATCTTACGATTGCTTATAAATAAGAAAAATACACATTGATTTATAAATAAGAAAAATTAAACATTGAAACTTGACGGCTTCATGTCAAAAGGTTGTGATCAGATGTGTCTAGCTATTCCAGCAGAAATTCTTGAACTAGAGGATAGTGATAATGCTATCGCCGATTTTGGCGGTGTTAGGCGCAAGATAATCGTTACCTTGATTAAAGATGTCAAAGTAGGGGATTATGTCATAGTACACACGGGATATGCAATAAGCAAATTAAGCAAGGAAGAGGCGACAGAGAGTTTACAGTTATGGGACGAGGTTTTCGAGATTATTAATAAAGACTTGAATAAAAAATAATCTAATGTGTTAGTTTATGAGAAAACTATTAAGGTCATTAAACCTTTGGATAGTTCTGGTCACTGTTTTATCAATCCTTTTGATCGTAAATTATGTCTTTTGGCATATTCCAGCAACTTTCAGACCATTTAATTTTCCTGAACCCACAAGATTTTGGAATGTATTGATTCCTTTCTATGATATCATTTGGTACTGGATAGTGGTAGGGATATTGCTCTGCTTAATTCTTATTTTTGCCGTGCA
>JAEOSO010000163.1 GCA_016840315.1 Candidatus Borrarchaeota archaeon
TAAAAACATTGATTAAGGTTGCTCATGCACTAGATAAACGGTTGAAGGTTGAACTTGTTTAGATTGACCGGAGGTCAAAATTCAATTATTTCTTTCCTCTCTAAACGTTAGAGCAACATTCCACTCATCAGTTTTACTTTCCATGCCAAAGATGGTGATATCAAAGTTGCAATTAGATATTCACCCATAATTGTTTCTTAGCCTTATTCTGCATATCTGTGATTTTGGGATCCAGATTTTCGTACCACTGTCAACTACTATGGCTTTGTCAGTTTCGTGTAAGATACGAACTTGGACCCAGACATATCTCTCCTTTGGATGAATTAACCTGTAAATGCTTGATGGCCAGAACATTTGCTCACCTCCCTTGATACTCACAAGCTTTTATTGCGGTTTTTCTATTAATGTGTAAACTTTCGGCTATTTGCTCATAGGTCATTCCCAGCAAGCGTAATTGGGTTGCTTTCTTGGATAGTTTTTGATATAAATAGGGTTGGTGGACAAGCAGTATCTTGATATGGGCGATGATTTCGGCAGTGGTTCGAATTGGTTGCAATTGCGTCCGCCAAAAATTCGTATCTCGTTGTTCGTATCTCGTGAATCGCAAGAAGATTTTAAAACACACTATCCTTGTGGGGCTCGAAGCCGAGTCGAGCGCATCCGGGGGATGGAAAATGAGCGCAGTGAATGACAGCGAGACCGGCCGGCTTCGGAGGAGGAGTGAAGAGCGGGGCGCAAAGAAAAACAGTCCAGTGGACTGTTTTTTGGCCTGAGCTGGGGAGAAGGAGTCCCAGCCTCTCCGCCAGTAATACCAACCCAAGCACAAAAGCATCTCTCATTACGAAACACGCGCATCGCTACCATCCATAAAAACCGTGGTTACAATTGCGAAACTTCTCAAAAAACCAGCTGGCTATTTTTCTGGATGAGTAAAGAGGATGTATCTTTAATTTCCCTCAAGATGACAATAACAAAAAATTACAATTTGAGACTTCACCTATAGTTCTGCATAAACGAAGTACTTCGCAAAACACACTAATTTGGGAGCATAAACGGAGTAATTCGGTTATTCTAAGTTAGCCGAAATTTATTGGGAATAAAAAATGGGAGGTTTAAATGAAAACGATCTTAATTTCTTTCTTAATGGTAACTAGTTTGAGCCAAATGGCTATTTGTCAGACTGCAAGGTTGGAAGAAGTGCAATTGAAATATAATAGCGGCTTGCAAAAAATATTTGAAGTTCAAGATAAGATTAAGGATATTCACCCTTTCTTGGGAAAAGTATTCCCAATTGCCATTGCGGAAAATGATCGATTCTTCGTATTTGATACCGATTCTTCTGGAAGGAGATATGTGTTTGTTAAAAAAGCACCTACTCCAATGCCAGTCCCCAAAGGTGTTAGAGCCGCTTTTACACTTGAATGTTACAAAAATAAGGTAGCTTGTGTGATTTCAGGTGAAATTTTTGACTCTCTTGAAGGTTACGTTATGATTTTTCACGAATTCATGCATTGTCATCAATGGGAAATCTGTGAACCAAAACTCAAACAAAATTTAGGGGTAGCTCAGAAAGCAATGAGTAAGAAAGACTACATGTGGGAGATAAATTATCCTTTTCCATATGATAACAGCAAATTCACTAAAATCTATTCTCTATTCTTGAAAGCTTTGGAAGAAAATAACTATGACGGTATTTTCAAATACCGAAGCCAATTGAAGCAGATTTTAAGTAAAGATGATTTTGAATACATGGTTTGGCAGGAATGGAAAGAAGGGTTTGCACGCTTCATTGAAAATCAAATTAGAGGCAGGCTTGGTCTTAAGGAGAATCACTATGGCATAGAAAAACCTTTCCATAGGATCTCTTTTTATGAAGGTGGGTCAAGATTTATCGAATTTTTGAGTAAGCAAAAACCGGAATCGTTGGTAGAGATAGAAAAGTTATTTTATGAGATGTTAAATGGTGAACAATAAACTTCGGCTAACAGCATGTTTGCGACGCTTCGCTAAATCCCTTCGGGACTTCGCAAACACGCAAAACGTTAGGCGAAATGGTGCACCTAATCAACGATAAATATGAGGAAGGAGGATAATTATGAGAAACGAAAGCTTTCCTTTTAAGATAGGGAATTTCGAATGCATGGCCGTCAGCGATGGTACCCACACATACACACCCCCTGTTTTC
>JAEOSO010000164.1 GCA_016840315.1 Candidatus Borrarchaeota archaeon
ACCCATTTCTATTTGCAGTATTTCCTGTTTTCTTTCTTTATGTTCACAATAAGGGACAAGTATCATTTTCTCAAACTCTGCTCCCATCGGCGGTAGTGTTAGGTTTTGCGCTCCTTTTGCTCCTGGTGTTCAGGCGCATCTTCAGAGATAGCAAGAAAGCAGGAGTCTTCGTATCTATCTTTCTCGTCCTTTTCTTTTCCTATGGTCGTGTTCATAACATAATCCCGGATTTCCAAATCGCCATCTTGATCGGTAGGCACTGGTGCTTACTGATTGTTTGGGCTGAGTTTTTCACCTGTGGTGCTTACTTTATTGCGAAGACACGCAAAAATCTACACAATCTCACGGACATTCTAAATGTTGTAGGCGCTACTGTAGTCGTAGTTTCTGTGATCAATATTGTATCTTATGAGCTAAGAACAACCTCTGCGTTGCATGAGATCAAAAGGACAAAAGGATTAGAAATCAACGCAGCGGACTTAGCAAATACAAATGTACTGCCAGATATTTACTATATCATTTTGGATACCTACGCTGCATTAAGCACCCTGAAAGAAGAGTATGGCTTTGACAATAGCGAATTCACCGATTATCTGTCTAGCAAGGGGTTCTACGTGGCTTTCGAAAGCAGGGCTAATTATCCATGGACTCATTGGTCCTTAGCGTCGTCCTTAAACATGGAGTATCTCAATTATGCAAGTAAGAAGATGGGAGAGAAGTCAAATGATCAGAGACCAATCTATGCAATGTTGCAAGATTACAAAGTATGGCGCTTCCTAAAATCGAAAGGGTATAGATTTGTTCATTTCGGGACTTGGTGGGAGCCAACAAGACGAAATAAATATGCCGACTTGAATCTTGGTTACTCGACGATACCCGAATTCTCACGGCTTCTCTACGAAACCACTATGCTTATCCCTATTGATTGGAGATTAGGCTGGGATAAACGGCTTTCGCAATGGAAAAGAGTTCCCCACAAATTTGATAAGCTGGCTGAGATGCCAAACATACAAGAACCTACCTTTGTTTTTGCCCATATGCTCATTCCCCACGAACCATTTGTATTTGACAGAAATGGCAATTTTCTGACAGAGAAGGAGGAGAGGGAAAGAAGTGAAAAGGTGAATTACTTGGATCAGCTGATTTTCACTAATAGGAAAGTCAAGGTGCTCATCGACCACCTTTTGTCGAGGTCAGAGCCCCCCCCAATCATCATTTTGCAGTCAGACACAGGTCCGCCGCGCGAGGCGTTTAGGAAAGGTAGACCTCTTAGATATAGAATGAGAATATTGAATGCATATTATTTACCCAATGTCGATAAGAGTGTTTTGTACCCGTCTATAACTCCGGTTAATTCTTTTCGGCTGATCTTTAACCTTTACTTTGAGACGAATTTTGAGTTGTTGCCTGATGAAAGTTACGTTCATGACGACCATCATCCATACAAGTTCGTCAATGTGACCGACGAGCTCAGAGAGAATAACGAGAAGGACTGAGTTCCATTTTGGCTGCATTTGATACTTTCCACATTCCTGGGAAAGGGCAGCTCAGCTAGAGGAAGGGCAGCTGTAATGTGCTGGGGGGATACGGAAAGATTCTTTGAGTAAGAGCCCGGCGTCATCATGGATCCCCGACCGGGTTTCTCGTAAGGTCAAACTCACCCTAATTGGATCATAGCAAACGCCAGTTCTCTGTCAACCCCGCACGTTGGCTGGTTACGACATTTTGTTAATAACTGTTAACATTGTTCTATTAGAACGATTCTTATATTTGTTATATAACAGGTATGATTTTTGATTCGAAAGAATTAGCAGGTTTCCGGGAGGATTTTATTCGGCTACAAGGACTTTCAGCACCAGGTATGTTTGTTCCCGGAGTGATGCAATAAGTCCCTGGTATTCTGGCATACTTTCCACCTGGTGGAGGCTGATACTTTCCACCTGGTGGAGGCTGATACTTTCCACCTGGTGGAGGCTGATACTTTCCACCTGGGGAAAGCCCTTCTTTCCCCCCAGGCAATTTCTTAGTGAGATGAAAGTTTCTACCTGGGGATCGGACTTTCTAAAGGTAAACATTCCCCTGGGGGAATCGGCAACCTCCTCCCTGGCAATTCTCATGGTTCCCTTGGTAATTATTACCTGGTGCCAACCACATACGGGACATTTAACGTACCTGGTAA
>JAEOSO010000083.1 GCA_016840315.1 Candidatus Borrarchaeota archaeon
TTGTAATTACGAAAAATGAAGTTAAGTTTTTGTAAGAAGGGCGAGCTATATGGGCGAAGAAGAAAAAAAGCAAGAACTTAAATATGTTGAATTTTCAGATTTTGACAACATGATTAGAGCGATGGTAAGTTCGGGAGCGCCACTACTTTTGCATGTAGAATTTGATGGACGTCATATATATTTCCAAACACAACCAGGATTCCAAGAAACAATCTTTTATTATGTTGAAACATCAAAAATCGAGGGAAAATATGTGGTCTATGATCTAATGACAGGAAACATTAGTTTTTCAGATCAGATACTCATGGATCCAAATAGACGAACAATATCCATTGTCGAAATAGCGCGTCAGAACATATTCCCGAAAGAGATTCTAAAATAGAAGACAGGTTGTCAATTTTATTAAACTTGTACTACATGAGTACAAGAATGGTAATCATGCGATTACTCCGAAGAATACTCTCTGGATTTTCCAGTCGAGAAGGAAAGGCTTTTGATAGTAAGGAATTATTCTTCACGCCTTTTAGATGTCTTATAAAGAGCATAAACATTTATCATAATAGCAGGGAGGAGTATTATCAAGCCCAGCAGTGGAGAAATATTCCAAATGAGGCTGTGTATTTGCCCATTCAAAAATAGGTTTATGTTATGATCGAGATATTCTAAATTCATTGGATGAACATCCGTAATAGCACCAAGTCCATTTATCACGATACTGAGAAGAAATAGCGCAGAAAAAGCAAACCAGAACAGTTTTGTACCATTTTTTTCCAAAAATGAATTAGTTAGCCAATTTTTGCTGAAAAAGACTTTTTTTGGAGATTGCAAAACCCTTCCTATTGGGATGCAAAGCAGTGGTAATACTGGATCCAAACGTCTGGACCCAAATACCCATCCACTTGAATAGGCGAGAGCCGAAAAAAAGAAAAGGATAATTAAAAAACTAGAAAGGAAAAGAACTCCTTCTTTTCTGTCTTGCTTATCTTTTAGCATAACATAAAAACCAAAAATGGAGAATATTAGGACTGGAGAATAAATAAAAATCCCTCGACGAGGAGTAAACAAAAATCTGAGAAGACCAAGATGTAGTGGTCGGGTGTAGCCCCAGTCAAAAGTATTTCGCGTATTTATAGCATAGCCATAGCTGGTAATAAATGGATCTCCAAAGCATACGTAGTGATAAGTTAGCAAGACTACAAGCCATAATGTGACAGGCAAGAGGAAAATACCAATATATCGTCGATTTTTACTGAAAAAAATGTACAGGAGAAAGGGCAGAAATAATAAGACGTTTGAATAATCTAATAAAGGTAAATAACCTGCCATAATTCCTGAAACAAGTAATCGAGTTATCTGATTTTTTCCTTCCTCTTTCTTATTTTGACTAACCAACAAATAAACTACAGAGAATACAAAAAATGCAGAAAATGAATTGGAATACAATGTGACGGCATGAGGAAAGGCAAAAGTTGCAAAGCTATATATCAAACTCACAAGGAGGCTCACTTTTTCTGACATCCCGAATGACCTGATACAGAGAGAATACAATAAAACAACGGTAGCAGAAGTAAAACAACATGTTAATAGAATGAGAATGAATCCGTCAAGGGGATAAGGTATTCTTAAAACTGAGGTAATATAGACGACAGGCACACCCAAGAAGGTGAGGCCGGGTGGCTTATTCGGATAATAATGCCCATTAGGAGGTAAACTGAGATCCCACAATTGTGGATGGGGAAAAGATGGGATAAATCGATCAATGTAAAACACATTACCTTCTATAATAGCTTTGATTTGCGCATATCGCGTTCTCTCACTTGCAGAATCCCAATCTAGTCCATTATTGCAAAATAGGTAGATTAAAAATGTTCCAAAAAACAATCTAAGAGGAATACTATCCTTTAGAGAACGTATCTTTTTGAGCCATTCACTTTGATTATCCAATAGATCACCATTTAAGGGGATGTGTCATTATTTTAGCCAGCTCTCTCCAGTCATTAGAATCAAAAGGAAATATAAACGTTCCGTTAAGACCGACTCTTAGGAGTAAAGACGCGAAATATTTCTTTTTCGTCCATTTGTAAAACTTGTTTCGCAACATCATGCATCTTAAATCGATCCATATCCTTAATTTGCTTCTTTATCTGCTCTAAAAATTCTGGTAGAACTACAATTTTTATTTCTTTGCCAGATTCTGTTTTGAAAATACCAAAAATCTCGTCATCGGAATATTGAAAATTTAGATTCCCCTTTCCAATTGTAGAACCTGTTGAGATTTGGATTCCATCTAGGAGACATAGATAAGGAGGCTTCTTTCTTGTTTGAATTAAGGCATTAAGGTCAAAATATCCCATAGAATTTAGATATTTTAATGCTAAAAGACCCATTCGGACACCTATCGCAATAAAAACACCTGGATGTCCATGAAAATGTACTGCTTGATCGTATAATTCTTTCAGTTTGTTTTTCATTTTAATTCTCACAGACTAATTACTTTCTGCAGATAGTATAACTGTACAGAATTTGAGTTTTTTTATTTTTATGAATTGAATCCACTATTCCAATTGACTGACATTGATAGATGTCTATATGTCCATAACATTATGTTTATATGTAAGTCAAAATATTAAAAAAATTGCTTAGTTTAGATTATCGTATTAATTAAAAAAGGAGTAATAATCACATGCAAAAGATTGAATTTGATAGTGAGCCATTATTACAGGAATTTCAATATGCACTCTTATGCTCCCTTAAAGATCCGCAAAGAGAATTAAATAAAGCATGTAGCGTAATTGGTGAGCGTTTTGGAGATAAGGATATAAAAATTTCATCTTTGGATGAGTTCGCTAATTATTTTCAAGACTTCCTAAAAGACTATCTCAAAATGGCAGAAGGAGTTTCTATAAAATACAACAATGAAAATCATGTCTTAACAATTGATATAGAAGGATGTAAATTCTGTCCAGCGAATACCAAATTTAAATTAGAAAAGAAACAGGGTGCAGTATGCCCCCTAGGAGGCCTGCTTCGAGGTGCTCTAAAAAATGTTGATGGCAAAATAAAATCATTTCGCTGGAAAAACACAGAAAAGTCCCCAACGACCATCGGAATTTGTACAACAAGTTATGAAATTGTTATTGAGTAGAGCAGGTTCATGCGAACTTTCTTACACGTATTCTTTTTTATTGATGCCTGCTTCTAAAAAAGCCTGAGAAGAATTAAGAATTCTTAAGAATTAATTAATTTTACATAATCAAAGCTTATTTTATAAAAAAAATGGGGCACAAAACCCCTTGAGAAGGAAATTAAGTTATAGACCGTACTGCTCTTTTACGAGGTGGGCGATACCTATTTGTTCCAAGCGTGCCATTGGGACAAGTGTTGAGATGTGAACGACACCTGGAAGACGACCGATTTCAATGCCGCCTGTGATGGTTACGCGGTTTTTCACTTCGTTTATATCCATCGCACATAACTGTGCCATTCTTTCAAGACCGTTCATTGTTGCGGCATTCAGGTCACCGCCTGAGCCAACTACTTGGATGGGGGCAACTTCGGTTTGAAGCTCAATGCCGTATTTCTTAGCTACTGATCGAGCGATTTCCAACTCTCCGCTGGAAGGCAATCTTGCTAAGGGCGGTAGATCCTCCATCTTAGGTATCAATAGCGGGCCATCATTCCCTAATTTCTTAATGACTTCAACACCTATTGTAACCTCTGCCGAAACATCAGTTGTATGTCCGGAGATCTCTCCGTCTCCCTGCATCGCGTGAACGTCTCCTACGACTATACCGGCCTGATCAACTTTAACAGGCGCAATAACGATTGTTCCTTCGCCTACAGTATCAACGTCCATGTGTGCATCGCTGCGTAACGCTAGATCTGCTTCGGTAATTGCATGATCGTGGGGTGCCCCTATAAGAAACATTCCGAAATCGCCAGCATTGTGAGAAGATGGCATTTCAACGCCGGGCAATGTTCCGAAGTTCCCTAGCATTGGCCTTACCTTCGATATAATGCCGGCTTGCATATCTGCCAGGGCTAAAAGCAATATCGAATGGCATGTGAAACCTGCAGGTGTTGCTGCATATTCTTTTGCATTTCTAGCTATTTCTTCCGCTGCGGTCTTGTCAACAGTCACTCCAACAGTACGACCATCGTCAAAGACCATAGTATATCCATTTGTGACATCGAACGCAGATACTGGGGTGCCACACTTTGCGCAACGGATTGCATCCTTGCCAATTCCCTCAATTCTTGTATTAGGGTTGACCATTCCACATCCCGGGCATTTCTTAGCTACGAAGGGATCACCAACATAACTTCCCTCTCTGAAAGTTTCAGTACCTGATGCTGAAGCCTTAGAAGTAATATCTATCTTTTCAATTTTGAGAACTAAGCCGTCTCCAATTGCTGCACCTGCAACAGCTACGGGCCGTGTTATGGTATGACCGCTTTTGATCTCGGGGGTTATCATAGGTCCGTAACAGGCGGGTTCTGTACCGGTTGTTAATACGCCCCCGTCCCTCACAGGACCAAGCATATTAGTTTTAGGTCCTATTAAGTCGACAAATTCGCTCACATAAACTTTATCTGATGCTACCATTTGTTTCCCTCCTACCATTATTTTTTTATCACCTAAAAACGAGGTGTGAAATATTACTATGGCATATCGTATATATAATTCAACCCTGAAGAAATTGTTCATTTTTAATTGAACTATGTCTAATGAACATTGAGAACAACAAAAGCAAAAACCGAAATTTTACATTGACCGAACAATATATATATTCATTATGTCTTTTGAATAATAAAGACCCCCATAAAATATTACTCTTGCGAATAGTAACCAAGAGTTACAATAGTAAATTTTAAATTATATTTAGAAATTGCCTACTGAGAGGAATGATTTAAAGAAATCAAGTACAACATCTTTCAGAAATTTATATTTGAAGTTCACTATAATGTGTAAAAGAGGTATACAAATGGCAAAATCATGGAGTGTTGACATCACATATGCTAATAGCTTACCTGTTTCTAAAATAGCTACAGAAATAGTTGAAAGAAAAGGTGCTGGACACCCTGATGTACTTTGCGATAGAGCGTCTGAAGAATTAAGCATAAAACTCTCTGAATGGTATCTAGACACTTTTGGTAGAGTGCTCCACCACAATGTTGACAAATGTGTCCTTAGCGGTGGTCAATCGAATGCAAGATTCGGTGGAGGCGAAGTAATCGAGCCAATTTATCTTTTACTTGTCGGAAGGGCTGTCGGAATGGTCGGAGGAGACCGGGCATCCCAAGTACCCATTGGGAAACTTGCTGTTCGACATACTAAAAGATGGCTCGCAGACACGCTTCCGCATTTGGATGTTGATGGTGACATCATTATTGATTACAAAATTCGAAGTGGCTCGACTGATTTGGTGGGCAACTTTGAAGAAGGGGTGGATATCCCACGTTCGAACGACACCTCCATTGGCGTCGGCTATGCACCGTTTACTGATTTAGAAAAGATTGTCTATGAATCTGAAAAACTCTTAAATTCGAGGAAAGTGAAATACCGCTTCCCGGAAATCGGAGAGGACGTCAAAATCATGGGCGTCCGGCGTCGGGACCAAATACAACTTACTGTAGCAAATGCCATCATCTCAGGCGAGTGCGCTGATGCTGACGAATACATGAGCGTAAAGGATGATATAAAAGAACTCGTCCTGAGACAAGCAGCGGACACTACTGACAAGGAAGTAATTGTGAAAGTAAATACAGCTGATGATCCTGAAGCCGGAATCTACTACCTAACGTGCACGGGTACGAGTGCAGAACATGGAGACGACGGCCAGGTTGGCCGCGGTAATCGTTCTAATGGCTTGATCACTCCAAAGCGCCCCATGACATTAGAAGCAGCTGCTGGCAAGAATCCTATAAGCCACGTGGGCAAAACGTATAATGTAGCCGCACGCAAAATTTGTAATAAAATAGTTGATGAACTTACTGAAGTCACAGACGCTTCATGTTGCATCGTCTCTGAAATCGGATGTCCTATCACAGAGCCCCAAGTTCTTGAGGTAGAAATGCACGCAGAGAATTCAAGTCCCGAGATTAATTCTACAGTTACTTCAATTGCAGAAGAAGTAATGAGCGAATTGCCATCGATCTGGCGGGGCTTCCTTAGTCGTCAATACGAACTTTATTAGTCAAGAACCCCGCCCTGAAGGGACGGGGCTTGGGATGGTGGTACTGATGCAAGTCTTGACTAGACTCAGTTTCAACAATAAACTGTTGGGACTACCCGTATCGGGCTATAAGAACGTTGGGATGCAGACCCTAGTCCCTACCACTTCGGTAGAACCACTTAATACCACTCTCATAAAACATTTGTGGGATACGCCTGATATGGCTTGTCGAAGGGTGCTCAACTCGTACACAGGAGGATTATATCATGTCGCTGTGTAATACAAGAGTACCGGTAGTAGGAAACGATGGTACACCGCGAATGCCGACCAAAGCCTCACGTGCTAGGCGTTTAATAGCACAAGGAAAGGCGGTAGCTAAATGGAGTAAGTTAGGGCTATTTTACATACAACTTACTGTAGACGCGGGCTGCCACACGCAGGATATCGGTCTGGGGCTTGACCCTGGCTCTAAATACGATGGGATCGCCATTGTATCCACAAAGGAAGTGCTCCAGACGGGAATGACCGAACTGCCAAAGGGCATTACCAAAAAACTGCAACAACGCAGCAACCAGCGCAGAAATCGGCGGTGTAGAAACTGCCGAAGAAGAGAATGCCGCGTTAATAACCGCGCACGTGCCGAAGACTGGCTGGCACCCAGCCAGCAGTCAAAAGTGGAGTTCAAACTTACTATTATCGCGGGGTTACGTAACCTGTACCCCATCAACAAATGTGTAGTCGAAGATGTGTGCTTCAACCATTACCAGAAACGCTGGGGTAAGTATTTCTCTACCGTAGAAATCGGTAAGACGTTACTCTATGAAACGCTGGTTGAGTGGTGTGGTCAGCTAACACTGGTGAGCGGTGTGGACACCGCACAGTTACGTGCCAAATACGGTATACATAAATGTACCGACAAGCGAAAGCGAGTGGTAGAATCTCATGCCATAGATGCGCTGGTAATAATTGCCAACGAATTAGCCCTCACAAATCTCGAAATACCATCGTTTTACGTGTGGAAGCGCTATCAATACCGTAGGAGACAATTGCACAAGTTTCAATATGAAACAGGCGGAATACGTAGACGAGAAGGCGGTAGCAACAGCTTGAACGGCTTCAAAAAAGGCGACATAGTGCTGTATAGAAACCGATTGGCACGAGTGGGAGGCTATATGAATGGCAAAATCTCACTCCACACCGTTGGCTTAAAAAACAAACGCTTTACGCAA
>JAEOSO010000084.1 GCA_016840315.1 Candidatus Borrarchaeota archaeon
GACAGGCTTTGAGTGTTTTAAACTAAAGCGTTTTTTCCGCAGTTCTTGGTACTTGCGATAGATATTTATAGCGGCGATGTAATCGCGGTCGGCCAGATAGGAACACGAGGTACAATGAAAGAATCTCCCTCGTTTTATGGCTTTACGCGTTCGTGGGTCACTGATTTTCTCACCTTTTGCCCCACAGCGCGGACAATAACTCGACGTCCAGCGCGGATTAATTCGGGCAATCTTAATGCCGAAACGTTGAGCTTTGTAGCTGAGTATCTGGTACAACGCACCTCGTAGCCAGTTCGAGAGTTTTCGTGACAGTTTGCGCTTGTGTTTCGGAGGCTCGTAGTTGCGCAAGTCCTCCAGCACGATGGTGCTACATCCCCAACTAAGGGCGGTCTCCAGCAACTGGTTACTCGCCAGATGTAAGATTTCCTCCCGATAGCGATTCAATTTGCGGTATAGTCGTTCCAGTTCCTGTCGGCGTTTACCCTGCCCACACCAGTATGCCGGATAACGGTCTAATTTGCGTTGCAACCGGGCGATGTAGTGGTAAAACTGCTCAATTTTGTGTAAAATATTTTTAGACGGCGACCAGAAGATCGGAGTGCTCAGCTGCGACCCAGCTTCACAGATTACCGAGGTCGCCAGATTAATCACTCCCAGATCGGTGGCCATCACACGATTAGAGTGTAACGGTTGTGGTGGGTGGTCGTAATTTCGATCCAATGACCATACACATTCGAGGAAGGGAAGTGTCAAGCCACTTTTCAGCGTGAGATAGCGTAAGGTAGGAGGACATAATTTGCTAGTGGGTGAAGTAATACGTTGTTGGATTTTGGCAGGTAGTGACAGGGTAAACTCCCGCCATATCCAGTGGGATCGTTTTAAGGGCTGGGAACGGCAGGGGACTTTCAGTCGGATACTGATGGTGAGGGGATCTTCTTCTGGCTGCCAGTCGTATTGAATGGCCTGTCCATCATCCGGGCTGTAGGGGAGTATAAAAGACCGAATCTGTGGTTTCACCACTGCCGTATAAGGAAATTGCATCAAGACGCTGAGATCCAAGCCGAGTTGATAGTAGTAACGCCGGAACATGCGCAGGGTTTGACGGATCAGCGCCCAGCGATAGTATTTGCCTTCAAAATTCGCCAAGGTGAGGGCTACAGTGAGTACTAATTTATTGAGGTTGCCTTCTACACCCGTGAGTTGCACCACCTGTAACACGTCATAATAACACTGTGTGCGGATAGCTTGCGAACGGAGGATGCGTCCTACCTGCTCGGCAATACAGCGTCTGATGCGTGACGGGAGATACACAGCACTTCCATTGAGAGTTAAGGAAACCTGTTGTTCGTTGATAACTTTGTAGGCTTTTTTCTTGCGTGCGGAATCCATCGTATCAATCCATTGATCCGACCACAAAGTCCTAAATAACTGTTGAGCGGCGTGTAGAACCAGATCCCGTAACATATCCAACTGGTGGCGTAACGTAATATCCTGTGGGAGTTTTAGTGGATAGGCTTGGGTCAGAGAGGTCATGTTTAGCATGCTTCCAATGATGTGTGTTTCATGTTCAGTATTTACACAATGAATAGGGGAGAATTTCTGAATTTGATGGTCTGAATCATGGTGATCGACTTCTCCCTACCTTTTATTACGTTTCATTAATAAACTCCACAATGTTAATGAGTACCTCGCACCTTATCACGCAAGGCATCTAGTTCAAACGTGAGAAAATCAATATGGGACATAACCCAGTCATCAATTTTGCAGGATTCAGGGCTTATGACATGCACCCCTACTTGTACCGTCGGCAATATCCGTTTGATGACTCCTGCTTTGGCAGAAATGTAAGCAATACGTTTTCGTAGGGTAGCTCTTAAGCGTCGTGAACCCAGAGAACGGGCGTTTTCAATCTCAATGAAATACAGGTTTTTTCCAACCAGTAAATCAGGTACAATCTGGCTTTTTTCGTAGAACACCTTCGGATGCGGTATTATTGACAATCCCTCGTTTAGTAAATATTCGGCTACTCGATCTTCACTTAGACATCGCCTTGCCTTAATACCTAAGTGTACTATTGTGTGTTCTTTAGTGGTCATAAATTCACCTTCATATAATCTTTACACACATTGGTATATAAATCTTTCAAGCAATTCTAACAATCCCGAAAGCCAAAATATCAAAAAATAGAGCAGATAAAGGTATAAAAAACTGTGATAGCGAGCACATGAGTTTTTGTAAACTGTAGAGGCGATCATAAATAAGCACTAGTGGTTGCTATGAACTCACAGGAAATCGTTGTACACATTGTAATGATCACTTACATGTCTCGCTTCTATTATAACACCTTTTTTTTGACGCGAAAATCACATTTTTTGGTTATTACTACTTTTTTACTACCATAAAGTGGTAGTATGCAGTGCGGGTGTGTTACTAAGTAATTGATAGGTGTGTTAGTGCGTTACTGAATAATTATTTATTTTTCAGTTTAGCTGTAAGCGTGCTCGTACTTTCATAAAACCACTTTTTGTACCTTTCAAAACATAATGAACAGGTCACACAATAGTGAAACAGTTCTAAGAACTAACGAACATACCAACTCCTAAAACAAATCTTTCCAGTTTAAGAAAACAGGAACAATTCTAAGACTAATCGAAAATGTCTTCGATTGCTATTTAGAGAAGATAATAGATCTATAAGTAATGCCGAGTCACATCACGACTTTTCATTTTCAAGCGATTTCTTTGAAAACGCTAAGAGTTGATGTATGCCACATAGTTCTCAAAGAGTTGATGTTGTTCTGCAAGTTCTTCGAATTCCTCGTGAGAATACGTTATTACCAACTCAAGGGGGTCGATTGGTTCGCAATTGTTAATGGCATGAAGCACTTTTTCAGTCCACCGTTCATGGGCGTCTTGCATGGTCATATAACCGCCATTAAAATAGACCTGCTGCTCCCAGAACTCTTTGACAAGTTTTTTCAGTATGGTAACGCCGATATGATTGAGGGTGTAGACCAAGATTCCCCACTTACCATGGTAACTGTTGTGATACTCCTGTTTCATGCGCTCTAAAAGGATGTTTTTGGCAAGGAAAAGCTGAAGGTGAGTTTTAAAGGAATCACCTACGTCATACACGAAGTCGCTGGTGTGGAGAATGCCGGTTAAACCTTGTGAAGGCAAGTTGAGGCGATCCAAGAGCTCTTGGGTGGCAAAGGTGATGTGTTTATGGAGATAATTGACGTCTGCGTGGATTTCAGCATACGCACGGGAATAGCCGTAAGGTTCGTCCAACGGTTCAAGAATAAAACGGGCGCCTACACGATCAATCCAGGGGTAATAGAAACTAATCACATCTCTAAAGGCGCCCCATTTTTCCTTGGCAGCCCTAGCCTCTGCCAAGCGGTAATAATAAAGGAAATCCGCGTCTTGCGTTTGCAGAATTCTATAAACTTCGTCCCACTGCTTTTTCACACGAAAGATAACTGGAGAAAGAGACCCTTGTTCTTGGAGAAATGCGTTCAAATGCTGGGTTGCAATGATTTCGTTGAGTACTCGCGCTAATGACATGGATTGGATCAGTTCTGATCGTGCACCTATAACTGATTCCTGCTGCTCTTTGGTAGGTTTTAGTCGCTTAAAATGTCGCTTTTTTTGCGGATGCCCTGCTGAAAAGGCCTCTACCTCTTTCACGAAAATGTGCTTCTGACGGATGCTTTCGATAACGTCATCGTCTAACGCGCCATTTTCTGCATAAATTCTTTTGACAGTAGAAAGAGCGATCTCGCTACCGTTTACCATGAGGACATTCTCTTGCAAGGTAACACTCAGTTCTTTTGTGATTTTTAGCGTCTTAGCAGGTGTGGATTTCTGAAGATCGAATCCCGCGAGCTTTTGAAGAACACTATGATTGTTGATTTTGAAGAACACTATGATTGTTCAAGTTCTTAAAACATCTACAGGCCTAATTCTAATAGTTTTAATGACTGGATATAAACCGGCAAGCCCTCCAATTCCTGTCGAAAGTAGAAGAGCCCTGATGATTGTTTGAATTGTCAATACAGCCTTAAATGTAAAGCCAGCAGAACTGACTGTAAATCCGATTACCCGAAATATTATAATCGCCCCAAAGCTTCCAATTAATCCACCCAGAAAACCTACAAGCAAAACTTCCATTATAAACATTGAAAGAACTGAGGAGTTTTCAAAACCGATTGCTTTCATTATTGCGATGGAATGTCTTCTTTCATCGATTAAATTGATCATAACATTTAATATGCCCATAACTGCTGCTAAGACAGTTGTAATTATAACTAAATTCATTATAACCAAGAACTGGTCAAGCATATCTGTCATATTCTTCCATACTTTCGATTCCTTAACGGCATCAATACCATCAATGCTTGCTTCGATATCCTGAATTACCTGATCAATATTCGAAGGGTCATTTGGTTTTATAACGAAATAGTTAGTCTCATTATGTTCCATCTCCAGAACTTCACGAGCTTTAAATGCAGGCATCCACATTTCGCTATCTTGCATCGTATCTGTAGCAAAAATTCCTACAACTTGGAATTTGTATTGCTCTAGCGTAACATCATCGGTCTCATTTTCCAAGCCATGAAAAAACGTTATTTTATAAAACTCGCCTACTTCGAGATCTTTCTCATCTGCCAAGTATTGACCAACCATAATACGTGAAGTAAGAGCTATAGTGTCGTTGATATTCAGGCTTCTGCCTTCTAATATCTTCGCATTAGTGACATTTTCATACGTGTCTACATCGACACCTCTTATAAGATTAAAGCGTTTATTTTTGTCAAGAGTGAATCCTATAACCATTTCAGAAACGACATCTACATTTTGAATCTCTTCTAATTCTTCACTCATGTTTCGAGCAAGGACGGAACTCCATGGGGTAGCGCTCCCCTCTTCAAGAACAAGAATGTTGTCTATTCCTGCACTTGAAAATGTCGCACGCAGACCGTCAGCTGCAGCCATCATTGATGTAAAGATCAAAATTACTATGGCGACGCCGATGATTGGAGTAGCTAATGACCTCCAATAAGAACGAATATCCTTCAATGCTAAACGAAATACATCTAATACTTTAGTCATTTTCTATACCTAGCCAAATTTCTGTAGAATGTCTAACGCCCGTTGACGGGAAATTTTCGCTATTGGGTAAAAGCCTCCTATCAATCCTAGAATTGTTGATATGATAACAGATTCAAACGCTAATTGGTATGTGAGGTCAACTGAAATGAGATAGCCTGCCAATTCGATATTTGATACTCCAAAAACGTTTAACATCAAGAATCCTAAAATCACTCCAACTATTCCGCCCAAAAATCCGAGTAGCAGTGCTTCTACGCTGTATATTAGTGCAACAGACTTGTTTGAAACTCCAACGGCTTTCATGACGGCAATGTCATGTCTGCGTTCTCGAAGCGTCATGGTCATGGTATTCATCATGCCAAGGACTGCAGCAAACAGCGCTATCATTGAAATTGCGAAAATTACACCACGAAAACTATCAAGAGCTTCAGCATTAGCTTCCATATATTCATCTGCTTCGAATACGGCAACTCCTCGAAGATTGTCTTCGATTTGTTTTCTTATTTCATCTACATAATCTTGCTCCTTGACTTTTACGATGATAATACTTACCTTATGCAATTTACCAACGAGATTTTGCGCATCCCGCATGGTTAACCAGATCTCAGAGTCAATCATGGTTGAAGTTGAAAATATGCCTTTGATTGTGAAAGCGTGGTTTTGTAAGGTTATCTTATCACCCACAGTTTTGCCAAACTTTTCTGCAATGTTAATCCCGATCATGCAATAATTACGATCTTCCTGGGCATCACTTAATTCCTCGCCGGCAATCATCTCGTATTTTTCAATAACCGATTTGTAACTCTCGACTTGAAGCCCACGGATGGTTTGAAACTCTGCATCATCTTCATCTTTAGTGGAATTATCGACCATCCACCACAAGAAACCCGAGACCCCATCGATGTAATCTGGATTTACCTTTTCGCGGATTTTATCTACATACCATTCAGGCAATTGTCCTACCATAGGATCTTCTTTCCCACGTTTGAGAACAAATAATCTGTATTCATAAGCCGAAAACGACGCATCAACGAGATCATGCATAGTATTCGCAGCTGCCATCATTACAAGGTAACTTGTTATGATTCCTGCAATGCCAACGATAGTAATCACAGTTCTTAATTTCTTTGATTTCAAATCGCGAATGGAAATGAAAAGAAATCCTAACTTCAACCTGCTATTCTCCTAACTACTAGAATTTTCTATAATTTTCCCATCACGTAATTTGATTATTCTATCTGCAGTTGCAGCGATCATATCATCGTGGGTAACGATAATAATGGTTTGACCCATTTCATTGATTTTTCTCAATAATCCCATTATTTCTTCTCCAGTTTTCGTATCAAGGTCGCCAGTAGGCTCATCTGCCAACACGATTGAAGGTTGAACTGCTATCGCTCTGGCAATTGCTACTCGCTGCTGTTCTCCACCACTGAGCTCTCCTGGTTTATGATATAATCTATCGCTTAACCCGACTGCTTGAAGAAAGTCTTTGGCTTTTTCAAACCTCTCTTTTTTTGGAATTCCCTGCGCTATCAAAGGAAGTTGTACGTTTTCTAATGCAGTAAGATTTGGTAGAAGGTTATAGAACTGAAAGACAAACCCGATGTTTTCTCTTCTGAATTTTGTAAGTTTACTCTCACCTAAATTTGAAAGCTCGATCTCATTGACTCTAATGTTCCCTTTTGTTGGTGTGTCAAGCCCCCCGATGATATTTAGAAGTGTAGTCTTGCCGCAGCCCGAGGGTCCCATAATCGCCACTATTTCCCCTTCTCTCACTCGAAAATTAACACCTCTAAGGGCTTTAACGTCAGTCTTACCTCTTTTATATACCTTCCAGATATCATCGGCCTCGATAACATTCAGATCGTTTGATATACTTTTCATTTTTTCGCATCCATATTTTAGGTGTTAAAGCTGAAGATTTCGACTATTTATCTTAGATCCATAATTTGTATAATTTACACAATGGTTGATATTTGCATAACTTTCGCAAATTATACAGTTTCCGAAATTTATAAATTTTTCTATTTTTGATTAGACCGAATGAATCATTTTTAACTCCCAACAGTTTCAAAAGAAGAACATAAAGATATGTATTTAATCGAAAATTTTTGGGAATAAAGAAATTGGCGAAGTTTGATATCAAATACGAAAACGCTTCAGCATTCAAATATCTGGCATTAGAAGTCAAGGGTGCTTATAGCCAAATTCCAGATAAAATAACGCAATTAATGCAATTAACTGCAGAACAAAACCTCTTTC
>JAEOSO010000085.1 GCA_016840315.1 Candidatus Borrarchaeota archaeon
CATCGGAAGGTTCATCGATTATGAATTCTCTAATTGGACGAAGCAGTTCGATAGCTAATTTTTGGAGTTCAAACATATCACCTGCGTTCAGATGAAAAATTTTTCCTTGATACACTATGGCGTCAATGGTAAATATTGGAACTTTTTCCATCACTATTTTCGTTATTTCTTTCATCTCTTCCATTATCGGATTGTTTTCAACGTTTCCTAGTCGACATTCAGGATTAAATCCATGCTTTTTATCGAACATTTTTATGTGGTTGTGTCGAATTGTTTCACTTCCAGCAATTCCTGGGATTATTTGTTTGAAGTTTCCTGAAACACCTGCGAAGTAATGATATTCACTATCAACTAATGAAATGATTAACCCCGCATCCAATGCTACGCTATTGATCCATATTGGTGTACCGCTCTTAGTTTTTTTGTCGATCTTTCTGCAATTCTCATCGCATCTGTGTAAAATTATGTTATCTTTGTGTTGTTTGTATAACTCTTTTCCTAAGATCTTCGTGGCAATTTCAGATTCAGTCGGGGCTCGATGACTTCCTGAGGCAATTAACAAAATAATTTTTTCTTCATCGACACCTAAAGCAATTATGTACTCTATTAAGTAAGCTAAAAGTTTTTTTGTATGTTCATTTCTTCGAGTGTTATCATCTATTCCAATGACGAAATTTTTTCTAGATGCTTTTACAGAAAGAGCCATGGAATCGAATGGAAGAGTTCCTTTCGGATTTTTAAGGGCATACAATAGTGCAGATTTTACATTTTCTATCGGTTCAAGTTTATGTGATATGTCTGCGATTTGAACGATTTGTTGCTTTAGTATGAATTCATTGATCACGCGATCTAAGTATGAAATTGGTGTATTAAGGTATTTTCCCATTTCAAACCGTTCCTTTCATTCTAGTCAAGAAAAAAAGGATATAGCTCTTCCCTTAACTTTTTTTTGTCATTTTTTTATTTTGAAAATACTGAAAGGCGAAAATATCTAAAAAAACCAATAGCTAATTTTTAAGGACCAAAAATGGTTAGAAAAAGAAAAAAACGAAAAATGCTTACTGATGGCTATTTAGTAGCTCAAAGGGTGAAATTATATCCTTGTTATATTTTGCTCTCGCTTCTAACAAGCGACTTCGTTGAACATTTAATTGATTCCAGAAAAATTCGGGAATTTCTCCATCTTCTTCCTCTTGCTTGTACATTTTTTCAACACGGTCTAATTTCTTTAGCCATTTAACTATGCGAGTGGCGAACTGCTCTTCGTACTCCTCTTGAGTATAGGTTCTACCAAAAACAACTTTGAAAAGTTCCTTTAAGTCTTCGTATTTCGGAATATTTCCCACGGGTGACTGGATAGCATCGTAGTCGCCATGAACACGACCTTTAGCCCACAGAATCCAGATTTTTTTGTCAACCTTTTTGTTCAAGTATTCCTCTCTACCATCTTTTTTCAGAAAGTAGTTTGTTGCAAAGATCTTCGGGCAGTGTTTCAGCCGCCTCCCGAATTCAAGGTGATCTTTAAGGTAACTACCTAAAGGTATAACAAGAAAATCTATGTTAGCCATAGGATTGGGTTTTAGGACTCCTTGTTCACCCAGTGTTGCCGATGTAGTTTCTGACTCAAGGATAGCACCCACAAAGACTCCATGTTCCCAATTAAAGCTTTCATAAATAGGAACAGAAGTGTCAGAATCACGGCCACCGTAAAAAATTCCGGATACGGGTACACCGTTAGGATCGTGTAGGGCTGGATCGCAATTTTCGAGTTCCTCTAGTCCAAGGGTATAGCGGGCGTTAGGATGTGCAAAAGGAATTTCATTTCCTTCTTCATCCTTTTTACCTTTTTCCCATGGACCAGCATAATTGAATCCTTTTTCTGGAGGTGTTCGACCATCACCGAGCCAGCGAGGAACACCATCCTCTACGCATACATTAGAAAAGATTATTTCCCTCGGTGTCGTTAGTGCGGTGAAGATAACGTAATCATCTTCTTCATTGACGTCTTTTATGATCCCAAAGATACCACGTTCAATGTTCGCTGCTCGTGCGTATCCATCTTCGTCCATTCTGATGTATGCAATATCATCTCCCACAATAGTAAATCCCCGAATCATAGCTGTGCTAGTTTTTCCACATGCACTTGGAAAAGCTCCTAAAAAGTAAGTAACCCGATCTTTTTCAGGTGCGAAAACACCCATGATCAGCATGTGTTCTGCAAGCCACCCTTCCTCACTTGCTACACAGATTGCAAGCCGAAGGGCAAGTTTTTTCAAGCCAACACTATTACCGGCGTACGTATTGTTGAGAGTTAGGACACGTTTTTTCTTTCGATCAATATAAATTCGTCTTTTGTCTATATTTATGCTAACGCCATCTTCTACTTCACCTGCTGAATGGACAAAGTAAAAGAAATTCGGAGAACCATTTAACCTCTTGAATTCTTCATAACCAGGACGATACAGGAGAATCTCAGAATGTGCCACGTATGCTGAATCAGTGATCTGTAAAGCACAGATTGAAAAACGTGAATTCGTCGGACCCAAACTGAAGAATAAGACGAACATTTCCTTGTCACGCATTGACCTATTCATGATTTCCATGATTTCCATAAGACCTTCGCTCCGTTCTTTAGTATTAATTACCTTGCTCAGTTTTTCTCCTTCTTCGACTAAAACACGCGTGTTTTTCTTGTCACGAGCTAGATCCTTCTTACTGTCTTTATGATAAGTGTGACCTTCCATTTTTAGTTTTCTTTCTTCATCTAGTTCTTTAGTACGATGGAGTACATAGTCTCGATCTTTTGGATCATCAGTAATAACTGTGACCTTGTCTGGTTTGCATACTCTGATAAATTTGATTACAGTTTCCAAGACATATTCATTATTTAACGCTTTTAGTTTCTCTAGATTTTCTTGATCAAGTACTATCTCTTCAAATTTTTCTTGATGATTGACCGCCATTTATTGATTCCAACCTTTTTTTTGAGTATACGACAACTATGTTCTCAAATAGTCAGAAAATTCGAATTACAATTCCATATGGACACGAATTCCAGGTAAAATTGGTATAAACTATTGATGTTTAATAATATAAGTGATAACTAGTGCGCGTAATAGAGGATGTTTATACCCAATTCGCAAGAAGCCTCCCCAAGCATGGAGTCAACTAAAAAAAACAGGTGGTGAGCTGATTCCAGAGAAGTAATAATACCGCTAATATTTTCTTTTAGTAAAAAAGCGATAAAAAGAAAAGGTTATGGCATCCATTCTGTAGGGATGCCACACACAATCTCCCCAGTACTTTGATTTAAGAATTGTTACGCTATAGCTGTTTGCGGAACTGAAATTGGAATTTCAGTTTCTTTAGATTTCAATAGTTTGTGGCATTCAGTACAGACATTGCTGAGGCAAAATTCTTCTGGCATATATTTACAGGGCATTTTCATTTACACCACACACAATCCAACCAATAGTTTCAATAGATACAAACAACATCATACTATGGCATTTTCTAGTATAAAATAATAACTATTTTATCAGTATATAATATCGTTTTTTAGTAAAAACAGTAAACACATCAGAAGAAAAAGCAAGGACTTCATCGCACAACTTATCTGCGATAAGTAAGTTTTCAGCACACTACTCCTTTTTCTCATTTAGTCGCTTTTTCGCCTTCTGAACCCTTTCAGCAAATAAATCATCTAAAGCTTTAGCTTCCTCTTGATCAATTTCTGGAAAGTATCCCCTAAGTTCTGGTAAATATTTCAACAATCTAAGAAATTCATCGAGTTTTTCGGCAATAGCCTTTGTGAGTTCCTTTTCTGCCGTCCAGTAACCGTCCTTCATAAGCTCTTTGAATTCATATAAAAGACCAAATTTCGCGAGATCACGAAAATCGGTACGGCGCATCAGATCATTCTCGTCCAAGCGGCGAATCATCTTAGACAGGCAATCTAAAACCCTCTTCTCGCCTTCCTCTCGGGAGCCTTTTATGATAATGCGCTTGATTGCGCTTAGGTCTTTCGGTTTATTTTCTGGGGGTCTTCCCAGCATTTCATCGATTTGCTCTTGGAAACGTGCATATATAGAGGGGTGTTTAAGGTCGTCAATAACTAGCACTATTTTAGTCAATATTTTATCTTTTATCGGCGAGAAGACTCCTTCCGAAAGGTGGGAGATGAATCGCCGGCCGTTTCTCGTCAGAGAAAAGTTTTTAAGTGATACGTCCCCTAGTTTCTTAGGATGTGGTGGAGGATGGACCTGGAACTTCAACTTGCCAAACCACTAAAAATCTGCAAGACGCTGGTGCTTCCCGTTGATAAACGGATCACCACAACAAAGGGGAAGTTCCTCGACAAACTTACCTCCCGGCTCACCTACGGGGTGCAACTTTTTCTTGAGAGAATCATCGCTGAAAACATACCAAGTGCCAGAGAGGCGGAAAAATACCGCAAGGACATAGAAAACCTTACGGGACTATCTTCGGGATTCGCACAAGCCTGTCGAGATAAAGCCCTCTGGATGTTCAAGTCCTATCGGCAACTGTACCGTGAGTGGCAATGGGAGATTAAGCGTCTGGAAAAGTCCATCGCCACCTGTAAAAAACGACTCGCCAAGAAGAACACCGCTAAAGATAAGAAACGGTTGCGGAAACTCCAGCAAAAACTTTACCGCTGGAAAAACAGGCAACCCTCACCACCGACTATCAAGGAGAAGGTGCCGATCATGTTCGACTACCGTGTAGGCGACATCGCCTTTTCCTGCACCTCGAAGGAGTTTCCTCTCTGGGCGAGAATTTCCACCCTCAAAAAAGGTGAGAAATTACACCTGCCCCTGCATATGTATCTGTATGCCGCGAAACATCTCCATGACAAAGAATGGCGTGTTAAGTCTTTTCAGATCGTTAAAAACTACAGGTTGAAACGCTACGAAGTGCATGTCGTCGTAGAAAAGGAAGTTATGCCTGTGTTGAAGTCGCTGACGGGCATCGACCTCGGCTTGAAGCGGTTGGCGACTGCCGTAGCGTGCGAGTTGGATGGTGAAGGCAACGTCATCCTCTTTAAGAAAGAGGACTACAAAGAGTTCTTCATCCATATGCGGCAACTGAACAATAGGATCGCTAAATTAAAACGGTTAAGGAAATACGCACTAGTGAAGAAGCTCTACCATAAGCGGGTGAATTACGCCAAAGATTTCAGGAGAAAGTTGGCGATAGATATTGCTGAACAACTGTCTGGTTCGCTGGTGGTCATAGGCTACCCCGACAAAGTGCGTAATTGCCACTACAAAGGATCGGGGCACAGGAGAAATAGAAAACGTGTCAACCACTGGGCGTTCAAGGACTGTGCTGATCGTATTGCGATGGCGGTGCTGGTGCGCGATGGGGTGCCTTTCGTTATAAACGAGTGGTGGACTACCCATCGGTGTTCGATGTGCGGTTCGCGAAAGGTAGATGTCAAGGACAGGTGGTTCAAGTGCCTGAAATGTGGTTTTACTGCCGATAGAGACGTAAACGCGGCGTTCAACATCCTGATAGACGCCGTGAAGTGCCTTACGGGACTAAAAAAGCGTTGTAAAGGTGGTAAGGCGAAAAACAAAGTGTTCCTTCAAGGAACGGGGGGTGCCGTGGATCACCCCGAACTGTCGATGAGCGGGTTCTTGCTATCCCTCGTAGGGCAAGCTCAACAATCCGTGAGGGCAGAAGCTCCGTCCGAAAGGGCGGGGTAGTTCACATCTTACTATTTCTCAAAATTTCTAATCGGAACACTTTTGCTACTACTTTTATCATTAGGAAAGTATAAATAACAACTCCATAAATAGTAAAAAATGGTGAAAATATATGCAAAATGGTGTTGAAGTAAAAAAAGTGGATGCACAGGGTCGCTTTGTTATCCCCTCTGACTGGAGAAACGAAGCGTTAAGAGAGACTGACGAAGTCTTTGTGATAAAAAGAAAAGAATACTTGAAGATTATTCCGAAAAAAGAGACAGATCTCACTAAATTCTTTGATAAAATAGACTTAGGTGTTTCCTCTATTAAGGATTGGAAAACTTTCGAAAAAAAGATGTATGGCTGATTTTCATGAGATTTCTGGATGCTAATATTTTCATTTATGCCTATTATCGTCCAAAGGGGACCTTAGGAGACAAAGAACTGCACATGAAAAACTTATCAAAACAAATCATTGAACGAATTAACAAAGGGACAGAAGAGGTTATGACAACGGTTGTACATCTCTCTGAAGTCGCTAACATCTTAAAGTATCGAATGTCGAATGATTCTTTATTAGAATTATTTTTAGGGCTTTATTCAAGGAAAAATGTGATTATTAAGAGCGTGTTAAGTGAAGAGTACTTATTAGCTTTAGAACTAGCTTCAGAAGAAAATATGGAACCAAATGATGCTTTAGCCTTACATTTTATGAGAAATGAAGATATCAAAGAAATATATACATTTGATACCAATTTTGAGAAGGTGTCTGATATTATTAAACTTCCAATAATATAACAGAGCAAGTGTTTTCTTAATTAAGCAGGGAGTTTCCTTGAGGTGTTACTAATATGATTCACCCAACAGATCAAAGATATCTTGTCAAAGAACTAATTCCTTTTTTCTCAGAAGAAGGCTTTTTAGAATACAAATTAAAGGTTGAAAAGGCGTATATACGCGCTTTAAATAAAATTGGCGTTTGTCCAGACGAAATCGCAAATGAAATAATCACTCAATCCATTACAGTTCTTGAGGTAAAGCAAAAAGAAGCAATTCTAAAACATGATATTAGAGCACTTGTTGAGGCCTTGAGAGACAAGATATCAAATCCTGCGAAGCCTTATGTTCATCTTGGTTTGACGTCATATGATGTTGTAAACACAGCACAGGCATTACTCATTAAGGATGCCACAAAGAATGTTGTTCTTCCTAAGTTAGCCACATTAGAACTTGAACTAATCAGACTTGCAAGGGGCGAAAAGGATACCCTCCAAATTGGACGGACTCATGGACAGCATGCCGAGCCAACAACATTCGGAAAGGAAATTGCGGTGTTTGTTGATCGAATAGGGCATGCAATGATTCGTATAAAGAATGCAAACGAGGATTTAAAAGGGAAATTAAGTGGTGCTGTTGGCAGTAAGGCCTCTTTCAGCTTAATCGATGACCCTAACGAACTAGAATCCATTTTCATGAAAGAATTGGGTTTGAATGCAGCGCCAATCACCACACAACAAGTACCTCCTGAAGAACTTACGAACTACTTATGCCAAATTACAATCGCTTTTGGAACCATTGCGGATTTAGCAAATGATTTACGTCATCTCCAACGAAGTGAAATAGG
>JAEOSO010000086.1 GCA_016840315.1 Candidatus Borrarchaeota archaeon
ATCGAAACAGCACCCGAAGATGTAGCTAGTGATTTACGAATTTCCTGGTGAAAAAATGAGTGTAGATTTAAAATTCAAATTTATCGGCGTACTAGTGGGTACAGCTGTCGGTGATGCAATTGGTATGTATGGAGCAAAAGGGTTGGTTTTTGTACCGAAAAAACAGAAGGATCTGAAAGAATATATAAGAAAATTCGCTGAACTCATTTTTTCACTTAAGTACGACGAAAAAAGTGCTGAAGCCCCGAGTGGGATTTGAACCCACGACCAACAGCTTACGAGGCTGCCGCTCTACCAACTGAGCTCTCACTTCTCCGTTAGGTTATACAGAGATACCGAGGCATGTACCGGGGCGTGTAGTTATACAGAGATACCGAGGCATGCACGGGTGTGACATTTTTACACTCTAAGTGAGTGTATTTTTTCATTTCAAAATAAAAGAGTTTCTTTGCCTAGATTAGATTAAAAAAAATGGGAGTATAAATTAATCCTAAAGGCAATAACTACTGTAGATTTGATTGTCTTTAATTGTTCGAGGTGTCTTTCTCTTCCTAGGACGTTTAGCAACAACATCTCTTTCGAATCTCAAACGCTTTACTTGTGGCACTTTTAATCTTTCTATGGGTAAATCATAGACCATTATTTTTTGGAATTGCTCATAATCTCTCTCTGTAATGAGTGAAATCGCTTTTCCTTTATTTCCTGCTCTTGCAGTCCTTCCAATCCTGTTCACGTAATCCTCTGGGTTTTGTGGGATATCGTAGTTGACTATTAGGCTGACATCATCAATATCTAAACCTCTTCCTGCAACATCCGTAGCAACTAGTACTTGAAATCTCCCGCTGTGAAAATCTTGAATAGCTCTATTTCGTCGTGCCTGAGTGAGTCCTCCATGTATTGCTGCCGATTTAAAGAAACCATTCTTCTTTAAATTTCTGGTTATAAGATCCACTTCAATGCGTGTGTTACAAAACACTATAACTTTATTTTTTTTCTCTTTTTTCAAGAGATGAACAAGCAATGAAAATTTCTGTCGAAAATCTACGTCATAATAACTTTGTTTCAAAAGGGTATCACTAACAAGAGTTTCTGTCTGAACGAATTCCAAATTTTTTGAAAATCTGTTCGCAAGATTTAGAATAGCATTCGATAATGTTGCACCAAAGAAAAGCATTTGTCGCTCTTGTTCTTCTGGTAATGCACGAATTACAGTTTCTACATCCTCGATGAAACCCATATCTAACATGCGGTCTATTTCATCCAGCACAAAAACTTTTACATTTCTTAAGTCGAATGTCTTTCGTCGAATGTGATCAAGGGTTCTTCCGGGTGTCCCTACAACGATATGTGCTCGCCGTAATTTCTTAATCTGGGGTTCTAGCGAGACACCGCCGTAAACACAAACTACATTCACCCGCTTAAATCTTGAAAACTTCACAAATTCTTCTGCAATTTGCTGAGCTAATTCTCTAGTTGGTGACAAAACCAAAGCCTGAGGTTTCTTAACTTTTTCATCGATTTTTTCCAGCATTGGAACTGCAAAGGCAGCAGTTTTACCGGAACCAGTCTTCGATTGACCTATCACATCAAAACCTTTTTGAATTAGCGGAATTGCCTCTATTTGAATTTCAGTTGGTTCTACTAGCCCATATATACCAAGGGCCTCTACAATTTTAGATTCTACATTTAAATCGCTAAATTTCATTAATAACAGCTCTATGTATAATCACATTGAATTTCGTGATTTTTTATGGTAAGAAAAGCAGTCGTATAAGAACTCGTTTGTCGGCTCTTTTGATAGCCTTTCTTTAAACTCTGAAAAGTAGGGTATTTTTCCTAAAACTTTTCTTGAACATTTAAACCAAAGACGTTCTCTTTTAAAAAACTTTTCTTCACTACAAGATTTTTTATTCCTTAAAATGAAGAATGAAGTCTTGAATTTTTCTTTGGAATAGCAACACGACACTTATAAGAATTCCAATTAGATACAGGATTAAGCCGGTATAAAATTGCAGGATTACTGTCGAATCTGAAGCACCATCCCACTGAACTTCTATATTGCCATCTTTATAGTCATTTATTCGATATATACTAATATCTGATTGCTTATAAACCTCCACGAATAAATTTTTCCAACTATCGAATTTTTCTAATCCTTTTGTTGAATAAACCGCGTTTTCCATTCTACCAACATAGACATATCCGATATCGTATTTTTGAATGATTTCCTTAATTTGATTTTGATCTAAAGTTGTATAAAAGGCATCAACATCATTTATTCGGTCATTGACATCCATCTTATACTGGGACATGAACCTTGGATTTGCAAAAACAATTTGTCTATCAGCGAAAACAGCGATTTCATAGAAATCGTAATTGCAAATGAATATTGCATCGTCTTCGGTATTTTCTTGTATCCATTGCATTGCATTGATTTCATCACGCGACACATAGAACTCTGGAGTGGAATAGTAAATAGACATTGTAACAGATAAAACCGAACTTAAAGCGAGCAATGATATAACAGTAATCCCTATCGTACTTTTTGTGATATGTGGAAAAGAATCAAATCTCGTTAGGTGTATCTGAATTTTCTGTATAACAAAAACAAACCCGTTGCCAGCTAATATTCCCAATGGAATTAATATAAAGTCTACAAATCGTAAAACATCCCACCCTTGTCCATATGGATCTTGAATGAAGAGTAGGTTTGCGACTATGAAGATTGAGAAGATCCACGAGAGTAAGAGTATATCAAAATCACTCCTTCTTTTAAAACTGAAGAATAAGCCAATTAAGGCAAAAATGCCCATTATTCCAACTATCCGTGGTATATGGATCAAAGAAACCCATGTGTATATCTGAAACGGCTGAAGAATTATACTGGGTGAGAGAACTCGAAGTGGTAGAAGTATTACTGCTCCAATTGCGACGCCGATGCCAAAGATAGTTAACATTGCTATAAATGGAAAAAGTTGACTTTTGCTGGTAGGCTGTTTTAGCAATATCTTTGCTATGAACACTCCTCCCATGATAGTACACACAGCAATAAATGTGAGCCCATGGGTAAGCGCTAAGTTACCTAGAAGAAATCCTGTGACGCTCACGTATCTAATTTCTTTATATTTCAATGTCATGCGCAGGAAATACAAAGTTGTAATCATGAGAATAAATCCTAATGTCTGAGGCTGTGGTGTGAAAAAATATTCGATGATCGGAAAAACATTTCCATGCCAATACCCTCCAAAGTAACCTCTATTGAGGTTTATGAGTCCTATCGGGTCATTCGCTCCCGAACTGACAATAAGGTCCCTGATAAAGCGAACCCATCCCATCTCATTAGAAAGTGTACAGAAAAATGTCGCAGCAAGTGCCATTTTAACATTATGAAACCCCCTTAGAACGAAAAAGAAACATCCTAAAGCAAACAGAAGTACGTGTATTGTTGGGAGGATACGAAAGAGTGTTAGAATCGGAATACCAGAAAGTAGAGATGTCACAGCGAAGTAAAGATGGAAAAACCATGGATATACAACAAAACTTGCCCCAGCGAAATAAGGATTCCCGGGCGGGACACCATTCATTATTTCTTCAGAGAGGGCAATATGCCAAAAGACATCCTGCCTTTGCCACGGGGCTGAAAACATAAGTCCATTATCTGAAGGAGCGCCAAGCATCAGATGTGGTATGCCTACAAGAAGAAGCAGAATAAGAACAAATATTCCAAGGAGAAATTTATCCATACTATTTAGTGTTATTTCATCATTTGTCTTCTGATTTATGGTACTGTATTTTCCGATTATGATGCCAAATATCGATAGAATTGATAAGGTCAATGTTATTGGAATTATATTAAAAGTAAAGAGTCCTACAAGGAATCCCACAGTACAGGAAATGGGAATACTTAAAATCATCGAAAATGTAAATTTTTCTAAAAGATTGTACCTTCTTCCTAGCAGAATTTCATAGAGGGAGTAGCCAGGGAAAAAAAGAACCAGTATACAGCCTAAAATGGATCGCAAAATAGGAATATTCAGAACGATAGAAACAAAGGCGAGGCCAACTGTGAATATATCCCAATATGTAGTGATTAAATAACGAGCAGATTTATATGGGGGCACCATCTTCGGAAAGTCACACCTTTATTCGTTTGTGAATGATTGAATAGCAGTTTTTGCTCTTATAAATCGCAATGGTATTCTCCAAATGAATAATTGAATAAAAAATGAGGTTCAAATAGTGCAAAAACAGGGCAAAATATCGGTGATCATCCCCACAAAAGACGAGGCAGAAAATATGATGCCGCTTGCCCTAGCAATTCACAAAGCACTTCATAACTATGACTTTGATATTATTATCATTGACGACAGCACTTCCACCAAGACAATTGAGGCTGCAAAAAAGGCATACACCCATCTTGGTATTCCTATCACTGCTATTCACCGAAAGAAATCTGGAAAGGGTTCTGCAATCCGAGAAGGTTTCTCTTATGTTTCTTCTAGTGAGTTTGTTGCCATAATCGACGCAGATCTCCAATATCCTCCACGGAGAATACCTGAGATGCTCGATTTTTTAGTTCACAAAAACTATGATCTTGTTAATGCGAATCGAATACGACACGATCCGCCACATCGAAGAATTCTAGGGATGTTTTTCAATCTTCTTCTCAGATTTTTGTTCCATCTTAGATGGGACACTCAAGCTGGTCTAAAAGTAATGCGAAAAGAAGTCGCCAATAATGTGTCCTATACAACAGATGGATGGGCGTGGGACGTCGAATTTTTAGTAAAGGCAGCACGACGCTTTAAGATTGGTGAGTTTCCAGTTGAGTTTCTTCAAAGAAAAAAAGGAAAGACTAAGATACATCCGTTTACAAGTACATTTAACATGCTATTTGCTCTTCTTAAAATGCGCCAAAAACTTTGACATCTGAATGCACGATATAAAACTCCGACATAGCACTAATTTTGCTTTTTCGTGCCGACACAATATCTCGATGATACCAAAATAAATGAGGTTTCCATCCAAGAAGTGTATACAAGGGTGTTAAAAGTTGGCAAGTTATATGGAAGTGCAAGCAGAGCGGATACTATGTGCATTCTGCAAAAAACCAATGGCACTATATTTCTGTTTGGAATGCAAATCGCTTTTTTGCGAGAATTGTGCTCACATAGAGGTACGTGACTACAATTTCTGTGGCGAATGTCATTCAACAGACCTTCGTGAACTGAAAGAAAGGAAAGGAGATCAGGAGACAATTAAAGTAGTATGTCTGGATTGCAGATCAGCACAAATCAAAACAGGGAAAAAAAAGACCCAATTATGTCCAGCTTGTGAGAAAAAAAGTTTCAAGAACATTTCTAAGTATCAACATTATCTGCACATGCAATATTATGAATTCTGCAAGCAACTATTGATAGCACTAGACTTATTATATCCATTTGTCAAAAAAATGGATTGGTATAGAGATCGTGTGTTAACTTTACGTGATCAGGGTTATTTTATATATCCTTTACTTGAATCCAAACTGTTGGAGGCGTATCTATCCTTTGATACTATAAAACAGAAGGCTCTTGAGCGAGAAAGTCACTATTTAAGTAACCTAAGACAATATGTGCTAGAGTTTCTGAAAAAAAAGCAAATTAATCCCTATAAGTTCAAGGAATACATGGAAAAACTCGAAACAATTGAATTAGAAAGCTCACTTTACAGAAGGAGCATAAATAAATTATTAGAGCGTTACACTGAACTATTCGCGGAACTTGAAGGTCCATTAAATATTCTAGATTTCTATAGGGAACGCTTTGAAAATTGGAAGGAAGTGCTTAATCTCTCAATGAAAGAAGTGCCATTGTGCAATCTTCCTGAAATTGATTGTACGGGTAGTTCATCATCTTTATCATTAAAAACGGGTCGTGGACATTTATTCTTTACAAATAAGCGAATAATTTTTGTTGGAAAAAAGGGTCTTGTGTCTAAGTCTGCTACCAAATTCTTTGAACTGCCTATTTCAAAAATTGTTGATTGTAAAGTAGATAAAGGTATTCTTTCGAGGAAAGCGCTTCTTAAAACTATGAATGGAACAGTAAAGTTTTCAGGAGACAAAAAAATTCTAACTACGCTTGTTAAGTATATTGATTTCATGAAAGACTGGAAAAACCATTGTGTTAGAGAAAACCATATAGAAGATTTAAGGCGATGTGAGGTATCTTTGGCTGACATTAAACGCAAGGTAGATAGAGATATTCAAGGATTATTACCTAGCAAATATCATCAGTTATTTACTGTAAGACCACGCTTTCGTGCTAGATCGAAGAGAGTGATACGACCTAGAATTATCCCAAGAATTCGAAATCAATCGAATAATCCTGCCTTACTTAAAAAGATCGACGCATTAAAACGTGAGAAATACGCCTTATTAAGAACTATCGAAGCACTAGAGGCAAAATTCAGATCGGGAGGCATACCTAAAGAATTTTACTTGCAGAAATATCGCACTTTAACTGGAGAATTGTATCAGGTTGATACAAAATTAGATGAACTGAACGGTACAGCATAGTAAAGGAATCTAACCTTAGGTTAGAAACAGTCATTTCCACGCTTCTAATGCAATAAGAAAAATAAAAGAAGTCCTACCGCATTTGGTGTATGTGTTCACCCACCAAGTTCGCGTTCCAATTCTTTTCGCAGTTTTTCCAGTTCTTTTGTGTCTGCCTTTTTCTTTTCTGGTTTTTCTTTTTCAGGGACCGGTTCTACATCAATCGGGCCTGTGATATCAGGCAGTTCCGATTCTGATTCAATGGAAAGTTCGCCCATGAGTGCTTCCATTTCTGCATCAAGTCCAGATTCTTCTTCAAAGTCTAATTCGCTTTCAGCGAAGCTTGTATCACCTAAGATCTCATCAGTCATCGAGATGCGTTCTATTCCTTCCTGGCTACGCAGCATGGTTTTCTCTATCCGCTCGGGTGAGGCTGCCTTAAGCGCATCTTGTATGGCAACATCTGCCTCTTCCATAGCATTTGCTACATCAATATTAGAACCTGCTGTCTCAAGGGCAGAAATTGTTCGTTGCAGGTTGAAGACTTTATTATAAGTTGTGTTCATCTGTTTTAGATAGAGTTGACGACGCATAAGGGCTTGTTTGGCTGCAACTTTATTTCCCGCTTTCAAGAACTCTTTCGCCATAACTCTTTGTTCGTCAGATTGACGCTTATACTTTGTAGCTGTAACGCTTAGTTTATTTATCGTACGGCGAAGGACCGCTACAGTTTTTTGAGGGGTAACCTTTTTTTT
>JAEOSO010000165.1 GCA_016840315.1 Candidatus Borrarchaeota archaeon
AGAATCTATGTTACGTCACGCCATTATCCGGGCACAGTGGAAAGATATTATTTGATGACAATTAGGATGCTACTATTTAACTAGTCCAAGAATACATTATAGCCATAAAAACTAAACTACCAACACTATAGTGGACGTTATGGAAAGAGATATAGTCCTATTCTATTACTATTCATCACCACCTGTACCAGGTGTGTGTTTTCTTGGATTATTAAATGATATTGCTTACCGTAATATGTTTTTATTGCCGTGTCCTGGCAATAAAATACATTTTGAATTCCCAATGTTTGAAGATCACTCCTACAATAGTATCTGTAACCGTCTAGGGGTGAGAGAGTTCATAAAGAAGCCTAGTAATCACGAAAAGTATATTATATTCCGAATCGAGAATAGAAATGTTATAGGTTTTTACCGCGTTCTACGTGCATATTATCAAGAAACCAAAATGTTTAATAACAATGGGTTTGTGTGGGGGATAGAAGCTGATCCTTATCTTATCACGAAAAGGGCAGTCAAGTATGATGGCCCTAGGCTCCGTCAAGGTTACCAAGCCTCGTGGAGAGGCAAAGAATGGGCCAAGCTATTAGACAGCTTACTTGATGAAATCCAGAACCACAGAAATATTACCGAAGTTTATAGGTCTGAGACTATTAGATTAGTCGAATTATTTAAAGATAGTCCAAGAATGAAGGAGTGGGAAGAAAGATGCCTCCTCTGTGAGAAACAATCCGAATGTCCTATCTACCGTAGGTTTGTTGGATATAATGAAGAACACCCGAATGCGAACATGTTTTACGTCTTAAATAGAATATATAACAGCAATGTCTATTCAAGAAATTACCTCAGTGGGATTCCCAGGATCTACCTAAGATAGGAGGTGTTATGATGGCGATACGTTGCACTAAATGTAACCACACGCTTCCGGGTAAGAAATCGTTACATCTCGTTTCAAAATGTCCCAATTGCGGCAATACTGCTAGGGAAATGTTTATCCGGGTGGATGATGAGGATATTGACCCAGCAAAGCAGCAACAAGATAAAGAGTGGTTGGAATCCCATAAAGCAGATTGATACACACTCACATGGAATTGGTGTGTCCAACCCCGAGCGGCGAGCTTATAAATGAAAAACGCAAAGCAGGCAAATTCTAAACTAACTTTCGACGAACTGAGTGTTGAGCTAACTCATAAATGTCCACTCAATTGTATCTATTGCAGCAGTAGCGCTGATTTAGCAAAGGACAAGCATATTAAACTAGATAGACTGCAGCAAATAATTATTGAGGCGAAAGACAAATTCGGAGTAAACACCATTTCACTATCTGGCGGAGAAACATTTCTTTATCCCCACTTTTCAGACCTTTATGATTTCCTTGCAGATAGAGAATTCAAAATTCTTATTTATACGTCAGGAATAACTCTAGATCATGATGGAACTCGAGTACCTCTATCAACTGATTTCCTTAAGAAGTTACATCTACAGAAAGACAATCCTAAGGTATTCTTGAATATACAGGGTCACAACAAAGCATTGGTGGAAAGGATAAATAGAGTACCTGGTTCACATGAACTCATCGAAGAATCTATAGATAACATTCTATCTGCAGGACTATATGTGGGTGCCCATATAGTACCGTTTAAAGTCAACTGTGAATTTATATCAGAAATCTTTGAGTATTGTTTTAGCAAACGATTTAATGAGATTTGCTTTCTTCGGTTCGTGCCACAAGGGAGAGGTACAGACGGTTACTTATACAATACGAAGAAAGAATTTGCTCGCATTAACGAAAGCATAAAACGTATATTAACAAAAATGCAAAGCGAGAAAATAGAAATCGATGTTAGAGTGGGGCACCCAATCAATTTTCTTTTCCTCACAGGTTATGAGAAGCTTTATGACAAAGAAGAGACGCATTACTGTAGAGGCGGACTTGATGCACCATTGATTCTTCCCAATGGTGATGTTAGTATGTGTCCGGCATGGAAAAACCTTGAGCAATTCTCGGCTGGAAATATATACACGGCAACTCTCGAAGATATCTGGAACTCTCATAATTTCCATGTTTTCAGGGATTTCATAAACCAAGAGTATAAGACGATTAAAGAGCCATGCCGCAGCTG
>JAEOSO010000087.1 GCA_016840315.1 Candidatus Borrarchaeota archaeon
TTATTAATGTTGCCGCCCACGAAATTCGCACGCCAGTAAGCGCAATGAAAGCCCATGTTGATCTTCTTAATATTAAACGTGAACGTGGTTTATTGGAACTGCCTGATGAAGCCCATAAGACGCTCGGAATTATAACTCGGAATATGACAGGACTTATCACTCTAATCAACAATTTACTTGATTTTACACGCCTTGAAGCTGGAAAAGTAGGGGTGAAGATGGAGTTAAGCTCTATTGAATTCCAGGCGAGCCAAGCTATCAAAGAAATATTGCCGCTGGCAACAAAAAAAGACCATCAAATTGACCTCCATCTTCCGACAGGTCTCCCTCCTATGATGATGGATGAAGACTTAATGAAAGCGATTCTTAAAAACCTGCTCTCCAATGCCATTAAATACACTCCAGAGGGAGGCTCAATAAACGTTGTAATACAGGAAGAGGGCGATTGTATCCACATCACAGTGAAAGACACAGGAGTAGGTATCCCGAAAGAAGATCTTGACAAGATATTCCGGCCGTTCCACGTGGTTGACATTTCAGGCTCAGTTCTTGAGCGATCCTATATAGAACGTACCGGCTTGGGATTAGCTATCACGAAGGAATACGTGAAGATGCATGATGGCTCAATATGGGTCGAAAGTCGAATAGGAGAGGGCAGTACGTTTCATGTGCTATTTCCTATAAAAGCAAGATGAGTTTTAGCTAAGTGCCAGTGCTAGTTTGAACTAAGCATTTGGTGTTCTAACCACTCTGGGATCGTACAACAAGCTTCAATCTTTTTTATTTCGAGATTTAGTTCAGTTAATTCTCGAAGAGCACTTTTCGTTGGAAGTTCCATTCGGTCTGCACCTGATTTGATTACTTGTTTGTCAATTTCAATACGTAAACGCCCTTTGGGTCGCATACAACCTACAGAAAGGGGAATTTTCGGAAACATTAGCCTTGCAATAGCGACAATTTGTGCAAAAGTTTCGGGACTCGGAGCAGGTGTATGCTCCATTAGTGTTTCCCGAGTGGGTATGAGTCCAATAATAACTATTTCATCTGGGTTTATCTGGCGAGCCATTTCCAATGCATTTAACTCACCAACAATTTTTCCATAATGAACTCCTAAACAGACATGGGGGGCGATATACGAAATGCCTGATTGCTTTAACATCATTAAATTATTAAAATAGTCTTCAGGTGCTTTATCCAGCCCGTAAACTTCCTTAATTGTTCTTTCATCACCAATAACATCTACGGATGCAATATCAACGCCAATTTTTCCCAACTTTTCGGCGATGGATCTGGAAAGTAAGCCTGTATGAGCGTTAAGCACTAAATTTGTTTCTTTCTTAATTTCAGCAATGGCATCAAGAAATTTTTCAAAAGGTACTGCAGCATTTTCGTCTAGACCCCCGCTCAATAAGCATCCGATAGCTCCATTTCTCTCCAATTCATAACATATTTCAAGCAACTTTTTAGGAGAACTTCCATCCAACATATGCTCCAGATAATGTTTATCACAATGGGCACAACTTAAAGAACATTCACTTCCAGTTAATGAAATGGAAGGAAATCTCTTGCCAGGGAAATAAGCCCTCAAAACCCTGCCAAAATGCTGTAAGCGGATATTGAATGCTGTCTTTTGTATAATTTCGAGATCCTCTGTCGGTAATCGAAAAAGAAACTTCGCTTCCTCGTAGGTTAATGGTCTTTCAGAGGCGTTCTTTAAAATTTCTTTCAATTTTCGAGCGTGAGCGTTTTCCTGTACCATTTTATCCACTTAAGGCTGTTACTAAAATCTCTAAGAAGTCCTCTGGGCTGGCTCCCAGGATTTGAATTATTTCATTTTCGAAAAAGTTTGTAATAATTCTTTTAAATTCATTTTCGTCAATCTTTGTTCCTTTTAACGAATTTTCAAGTGTATGAATTTCTTCTTCGGGATGCATATAGAAATCTCCCGTGAACATAACATTTACAATTTTACTCATAGTAACATCAGTTTCCACCGTTACTCGAATCAATTTACCCCCAGGAACCTTTTTTTCTGCCTTATTTTTCAATAAACGACCTCCTTAGCGTTTAAATACCCAATCTTTAGCACCGTATTTTTTTTCCTTAAATTCTGTTGCTAATTTCCTTTCACTTTCTGTTAATGTACTTCTTTCAAGCTGAATTGAAAGTGTTTTTGAAAATCCTCGTTCTAATGAATTCTTTAATGTCTCAAAATCAACAAGCTTGTCTCCAAGTTCTCGTCTTATAGACGTAACTCGTTGTTCAACCTGTTCGATTAATTTATCACTTATCTTTTCTTTAGAGACACGTAAGACGGAGAACATTTTCTTGATGTCTAAATCTCTTAGAATGGTTCCATGTTGAAGCATAACGATGTCTTTTCCAGGCTTTCTTCTTGTTTGAGCATTGCCTGAAATCTTCTTGGTGCCAGCAATGATATCATTAATGGGTTTAAAGGTAGCGTCGATACCAATATCAGCAAGGGCATAAATTATACCTTGGCAGATCAGCTGATAGGATTTTATTATATCCTTTGGAATCTTTGGATCGTTGTCTCTTACCAAAACGCTATATGTAATCTCTCCTTCATAATCGTGATATACAGCTCCTCCACCAGTAATTCTCCTTACCACATCTACGCTCTTACTTTGACATGCTTCAATATTCACTTCTTCATAAACACTCTGGAAATATCCTATTGAAACGGCAGAAGGATTCCAACGATAGGTTCGGATTGTATTGGGAACTTTTCCTTCTGAAATATGAAATAAAATAGCTTCATCAATTGCCATATTAGTAGCACAATCATTTGTTTCTAAATCAAGTACTCTCCATACATCCACGTTATTCACCCGATAACTTTAGTTCCCTTTTAACAGTGGCAATATGTTCTTTTGTTAACTTATAAGGGTAATTGTAAAAAGGACCTCTTGGCGACTCATTATAAAAAGGTCTGTTGCAAAAAGGACACCCCGAAGTCCGAAAAGGATCTCCAGAGTCGATTATTGTATTGAGTTCTTCTGTTGTTACCCCGTATTCAAGTAAATTTCCATCGGGAGAAAAACTCATCTGTTCAACCCTCGTTTTATGAATGACGATTAAGTGCCTGATAAGTTGATTTCGCCGATAAACAGTAATTGATGGCTGAGCAAGATGTTCTAGTGCTGTTCCTTTAATTGGTGTAAATGAAAAGAGCCCAGGTAGAATATTCGAGTCGAAAAGCCTTTGAATAAGTTGTGCAACATCTTTTTCACTTTCTCCAAGACCAATAATTATGTGAGTACTAACCTTTCCTTTTCCAAAAATCATAACGGCTTCGGTTAGTAATTCAAAAGTACGATTCCAAGAGTAAGGGCCCACCTCTTTTCCTTTGATTTTGTTGAATATTTTCTCAGTAGCTGCGTCTAAAGGGATTCCAATGCGCTCTACGCCTAGTTCTTTTAGCGTTATCATTTGTTCTACATCTATTGGCTGGCATGACAGAGATATTGGGACTTTTACACTGGTTCTAATCTCTTTGACTAAACTTGCGAGTGTCTGGTAGAAATTTGGAAAATTTAAAGACTGAATACACACCCTATGAATCTTCTTTTCTTGAACTGCCTTAGACAGTCCTTCTATGACATCAGCAGTTAAATATATTGGCCAAACAACTCTGCTGAGTTGATCCAAGTCTGAATCACTTTCTCGGGCTTGAGGACAAAAAGCGCAGTTTGCATTGCACCTTGAAGGAACGTAAGTCATTAAATATGCTGTGGTTGGACACGCATCAAGTCTGGATCTAATAAGTCCAAGGACTATCGCTGTACCCAAACTTACGCGTACTTTATCTGTAGTTTCAGACAATTAGAGCCCCCTAATTGTTGAATTTCTAAAGACTATTGTTTTATTGAAAAAGTTGATTTTATCTGACCAAATGAGTAAAATTTTAAATTTTAAAACTCTTATGTATCTATATTTAATTATTTAAACGAAATTTTCGCTTCTTGGGAGGAAAGTTGAGAAATGGATGAGAAAGAAAAAATTGCAATCTCAGGAGTGCTCCTGCAAATTAAAGATCTTCTTCAATCTCTAACAGAGATGATAAACAATGCAATGTTGAGGCTAGAGAGAATTGCGAAAGAGGTAGAAGACATCGCAGGTAAGAAAATTGAAGGACCGGAGTACGTAGTTTAAACCATTTTATCTTCTGCTTGCAGTACTCCTTAATTCAATAGCTTAATTCCAACTTTCAAGTGTATCTTTGAGGTTATATTCATTTTTCCGTCATTTTGCATCCAAGAATAAAATGAAAAGAACGGCAATAAAGGCTGAGAGCGACATAACCCAAAAAGATGCATTATATGCACCTGTAATATCCTTAAGATATCCTACGATTGGAACAGCTAATACTGACATGGCTGTACATGTTGAAATAATACCAAATCCCATACTAACGTTTTCCTCTTCAAGGAGTTCTTTAGGATAAGCAAAAACAGGCGGAGGGGTCATAGCAGCAAAAACGCCTAAAACAATCAAGATTATGGGAATATAAAGTATCTCAGCAAGTGGAAAAATCAGTAGAAAGATTGCAAGACCAATGTTTCCAAGAATTATGAATATCTTACGACCATATTTTTGAAGTAACCAACCTACAGTTGGCCCTACTGGAAGTGCACTTGCCATATATATGCTCATTACTGTTCCAGCTGCAGATAAAGACAGACTTTTTTCGCTAACTAAAAAAGCGGGTCCATATGTAACCAGAGATATGCTTGTGACATTAAATGCCAACCATGTCAATGCAACAAGCCAGATTTTTCTGTTATATAGTGCGTCTCTATGGAATTTAATTGAAGTGTTACTCTTCGTAAGAGGTTTACGTTCTTTTAAGAAACTCAAGTTGAGTAACAAAACAACAACTGTGATAAAAACACTTAATAAAATCCAATTCCTCCATCCGCCCGCGATTTCACTGATTCTCGCTCCACTTACAAGAACGATGAGAACAGAAACAGGAACTGTTAATGCAAAGACGCCCATGGCTTTACCTTGTTCTTTGTGAGAAAACCAAATCGGAATAATTGAACTAGATGTAACAAATAACAGCGTTCCACCTATTCCTGCTACTAGTCGACTAATTAACAAAGTCAGGAAATTTGTTGAAAAAACAGTTAAAAGGACTCCTATTAAGAGAAGTCCGAGTCCACTTATTGTTATCTTCTTAACGCCAAATTTTGATATTATTAGTGCGCCAGGAATAGAAATAATGATCGCTGGCACAGCAAATAACGTCATAAGCATACCGGCTTCTGCAAGACTAATAGAAAATTCAGCAATAATAAGAGGAAGCACTGGAGGTATCGAATTTAATATGAATCCATACAGCCACATTTGAATCCATGAAAGAAATAGAGCCACCCAACGATACGATGTTTCTTCGAAATCCATGATATTTAATCACCGGTAGTAATCGTCTTTTAGTTTTTCTAAAAACTTACTTCTTTAAAGGATAGTATGAATTTCAGTTTCTCCTTTTATAATTGTTGAGGCTGAAACAAGAGGATTTTAGTTGTCCTATTAAAAAGATTTTTAAGAGTGGTTCTTCGTTGTTCTATTGGATAAGGTGAAAATTCATGAGCTGTACTAATGGGATATTTCTTCGAAAGTTGCAACCTGAACAAAAGATTAAACTTAACAAGCCGATTCTACTTATGGGTCTCCCTGGAATGGGTATGGTCGGGAAAATGACAATAGCATACCTTATCGAAGAGTTACTTGCAGAAGAAGTCGTTCGAATTTACAGTTCATTCTTTCCTAGCATTTCCTTTCTTGACAAAGGTGGGTTAGGAAGATTGACACGATGTGAAATTTACGCGGCAAATGATACAAAACCTAATTTCTTACTATTTACAGGTGATTGCCAACCCCTTTCATGTGGGATGGTTCAAGTAATGTCAACCGTTTTAGATATCGCGCAAGAAAATGATGTGGATACAGTCATCACAATTGGTGGTTTACGCTCTCAAAATGGGCCAGATGTCGCTGCTTTTGTCTTTTCTGAAGAAGATGCTACATTCCTTGAGCAGTATGAAGTAGAAATGTTATCTTCAGGTCAAGTTACTGGCGCAGTTGGCGTCATGACAGCTCTTGCAGCAGAAAGAGATATTAAGTCATTCGGTCTTTTAGGAAAGTTATATTCTGATGCACCTGTTGATCCAATTGCTGCTCAAAATGTGTTGAAAAAACTTGTAGAACTGTACAAACTCGATATACAGATCGATAAATTCGAGGACATGATTGAAGAGGCGCAAGAAAAAGAAACTATTCGAGAAAAATTGGTAGAATCAATTAGAGAGAAAACGGATGAAGAAGAACGATCTTCTTGTTATTTCGTTTAACTTCTTCAATTTTTATGAAATATTTCTGATCTTAAGTTTCCTTTTCTTTGTTTTGTTGATCTGATTTGTATGATGAAGTGAACACCGTATGAAGTTTGGCTGCTAACTTTTTCCCTATTCCTTTAACTTTCATTAACTCTTCTGGTTTTGCTGCAACAAGCTTTTCAAATGTTTTGAATTCAATTAACAATCTTCTAGCAAGTTCGTCATTGATGCCTGGGACACCTTTTAGAATGTATTTTTGCAGCTCAAAATTTTCTGTTGGTGCTTTTGTCATTCGAGTTGTAATTCTTGTGACTTTATCGCTTTTTTCTCGTCTAAGAAGCGTCAAAAGGAGTCTAGCGGTGTCTCTTGCGCTTCGAGAGAGAATAATCGGTATGTTAAATCGCACAAAAAGTGCAGCCCACGTCTCTAAGAGGGCATTCCCTTCTAAATCTGATTTATTCTCATCCCTTTCTAAGATAAAAAGTGGTCTTAGGAACTTGTTTCTAAGTAACTCAGCATTCTCAAAAAACTCATTCTTCTTAATTGATTCATAAGACTCTTGAAATGTTTTGATAAAGCCTCCAATCTCTTCCGAAACTTTAAATTGAAAAGGTTCTATATGCGTTATTTCTGGCATTACGCCTCGATTATACAATTCATTGAGTATATCTTCTCTAACTGAAGAATCAATCACAATCACAATAGCTTCTTTTCTTTCAGAACCAGATTTGGAAGTCATTAATCATGCTCCTTACTGCTCCTCTTCCACAGGCAAGAGAATTTTTTAATTGTATTACCTTAATTTTGCCACCAATT
>JAEOSO010000014.1 GCA_016840315.1 Candidatus Borrarchaeota archaeon
AATGTTGGGACAAATCGATCAACATAAAGCACATGATCTTCTACAATGGCTTTGATTTGGGCATATCTTGTTCTTTCGCTTGCCGCCTCCCATTCAATTCCGCTATTGCAGAATAGATAAATTAAAAAGGTACCCAAAAAAAGTGTTACACGCGTATCGTTGAGGCGAGAGAATATATATAAGAGCCATCGCTTTTTCGTTTGATTCAAAGGTCATCACTGGCAAGTAGTTAATAGTGCTCATATCCGTATTTTGAATTAATTTTAGTTATAGCTCATATCGCCTCATGGGTTAACATAGGTGCGTTATTCTTTCGAATATTGCAGAGCCACATCTGTTATGGCTTTTAAATTCTCATTTTTTACTCTAGTTGGAATTGCGCATTCGGGAGCAAGAATCTCAACACCGGCTTTAGCAGCATAGAGAGCTTCTCTTTTCACATCTTCAGGACTTTTATACAGCAGAGTTTCGGGATTATTAACATTTCCCATAAGCGAAATCTTATTTCCTACAATCTTTTTTGCCTCAATTGCATCTACCTTAGAATCAAAATGAAAGCAATCAAATCCGGCTTTTGCAATGTATGCTAGGCGATCTGTCGTATTACCGCAGATATGAAGGACGATAGGAGCTCCGATACGTTTAGTGACTTCTTGATGAACATCCAATAAAAACTTACGATACGTTTCAGCGCTCACTAGATCTCCTGTGGCATGGTCTGCCAGCATTATTACGTCTGCCCCAGCATCCACTTGTGCCTTTCCAAATTCGACTGTTAACTCTTTTAGAACCTCCATGAAGCCGTGTAATCGCTCTGGGTTTAGACGCACTGACATCAGAATATTTTTAGTGTCTGCGACGTGATACGAGAGTGTCCAGGGTCCCATTACCTTGCCTACAATCGCAACTCTGTCGCCGTATTCATGATGAAGAATTTCGATAGCATCGAGCAAAGCTCTTGGTGCCGTTCTTTCAAGGAAATTATCGGGGATAGTCACTTGATCGGGTTCTTCCCAGAACTTAATATTTTTACCATCTGGCATTCGATCTGCGTCCCCCCAATCCATCTCTCCAGGAAGTGGGTTGCCATTTTCTATAAATGCTGCGCCTTCGACCCAGACGGAAAAGTACGGTAGGATGCAATCGTAACCTAAAATGGTATGTGCAGTAGCAGCTAATTTTGCCATTTTTTCTGCATCATAGTGTGCTTCAGGGAAGTATATTCCCGTGGCTTCCATGCATTCCACAGTTACCACACTGGTTACTGAACCGACTGGTAACCTATCAACTCTTCCGCCAAATAATCCGGATAAAAATCGCCTTTTAGGTGTCATCCATTCGCTCATTTTATGTCCCTCTTAGAAGGTTAAGGGTAATAATCGGGTAAAGAAGAGAAATCATTATTTGAATGAATAATGAAATAATATCTCTAAGCATTTTTAAAAAATATACTGAAGATACATTCCAGAATGATTTTCATTACACCGCTGAGGGATAAACATGGAGACAACTATTTTAGACAACATTGCAAACTCGTTAGGGAATCTTGAGAATGGCGAAAAACTTAAAGAACTCCTGATGAAGGCTCTCGAAAGTGAAATACCCATTACGGAAATTATCGAAAAAGGGTTACGAAAAGGATTGGAGACTATCGGCAACAAATATGAAGGTGGGGAGTATTTTCTTTCCGAACTTCTATATGGGTCCGACCTAACTAACGGTGTTTTTGAGATATTAAAACCGTATTTGCAGCAGCTTGAAGCAGATGTGAAAGGCACAATCGTTACTGGTACAGTAAGAGGAGATATGCATGATATCGGAAAGAACGTTTTCAAGATGTTTGCAGAGGCATCTGGTTTCAAGGTAGTTGATCTCGGTGTAGATGTAGATCCTGAATTATTCATCAACGCTGTTAAAGAGAATAAAGCAGAAATACTCGGATTATCTGCCTTACTGACTACAACTATTTCACAGATGGAAACCGTGTTAGAAAAACTAAACTCAGCGGGTATAAGGAATAGAGTTCGGGTGATACTTGGGGGTAATGCTGTGTCAGCAGAATTTGCTGAAGAGATTGGCGCTGATGCTGCAGTTTTAGATGCCGTGCAAGGAGTTCAACTTTGTAAGGAGTGGATGGGAGAATGAGTACAAATAGAGAGCGGTTTAAACAAGTTATCCATCATAAAAAACCAGATATTCTTCCGTGGGTCGAGATAATCTTCGAGGAGACCCTTATGAGATGGTTTCGGGAAGGACTTCCTGCTGATGAAGTTACAGTCATAGGGTACGAGATTGGTCGTGGCGGAACTTTTCTCTCCAACTGGCCTACTTTTAAAGGTTTTGGTAAAACTTACGACCGTTTCGGCTGCCAGTCTTTCTTCGGTTGTATGTTACTCATAGATGTTGGACCAGTTCCAAGATTTAAACAAAGAAAAATTGGTGAAACTGAGAAACATACAGACTTTCTAACTGAAACTGGTGCTATTGTAAGACGACCGAAAAGGGCTGATTTTGAGTTTTATGCAATGCCACAGTTCATTGAATTCCCTGTAAAAGATAAGAAAACATGGGAAGAATATAAGAAGCGTTTAAATCCAGAAGACCCTCGAAGGTATCCTAAAGACTGGGAAACAGAAGGCTATATTGAGCAATTTGAAACCTACCAAAAGGGACCCACACTTCTCCGTTTTAACGGCGCGTACGGCTTCGGCGCAGAATTAATGAGCATTCCTAGATTTGTTACGGCCTTTTACAAAGATCCCGAGTTAATACGTGAGATGCTTGAGCATTGGGAATATTTCACAATTGAAACAATCAGGGAAGCTGTTGAGACACTAAAAGATAAGATTGACGTAATTTATTGGTGGGAGGATTTAGCAGAGAGACACGGTCCTTGCATCTCACCGAAGCTTTTTAGAGAATTCTTCCTGCCACACTATAAGCGTGTTACAGGGTTTCTAAAAAAGAACGGAATCGATCGGATAATGTTTGATAGTGACGGAAATCTCAATCCACTACTTGATGAAATCATTGAGGCGGGTGGTACTGGCCTTTGGCCGCTAGAAGTTAATTCAGGCATGGATGCGCTCGAAATTAAGCAAAAATACGGCGATAAATTTTTCCTAATTGGGAATCTTGATAAAAGAGAATTGGCAAAGGGCGGAGAAGCAATGAGGAAAGAAGTGGATTCTAAAGTTCCGATATTGAAAGAACTAGGGAGTTATATCCCAAGTGCAGATCATGTAATTCAGCCAGAGTTTTCTCTGGACCGTTTTCGTGAGTACAGCGAATATATGAAATCCATCTTGCCATACTAGTTCCAATTTTCTTTTACGTTAGAAAATATTTACAATGTTCTGAGGGGTTTCCCCCTGAATTATACGAACTGCTTCTTTTGCAATACCCATAGACACGTTCTGAATCGCCTGGTCGGTTAGAAATGCGATATGTGGAGTTACGACCACGTTTTCCATATGTAGTAAGGGGTTTTCGCTCTCTATAGGTTCAGTCTTAAACACATCAGCAGCATAACCGGCTATCCTTTTCTCCTGCAAGGCTCTAATGAGTGCTTTTTCATCTATTACTGCACCTCTTGCTGCATTAACCAAATACGCTGTCTTTTTCATCATTTCAAGTTCTTTTGCACCAATATAATGCTTCGTTGCAGGAATTAATGGAACATGAAGCGTTACAAAGTCGCTTTCTCTGAGAAGTGTTTCTTTGTCTACATATTGAACTCCTAATTCTTTTTCTAAGTTTTCAAATCGTACAACATCTGTGTACAACGCCTTCATGCCAAAGCCTTTAGCAATTGCTGCCACAATTCTACCAATATTTCCAAGCCCAATCACGCCTAAAGTTTTTTCGCAAAGTTCTAACCCTATGAAGTTCAGAGGTCTCCAATTTCCCTTTCTCGTGTCGAAATCTGCTTGTGAGATCTTTTTCGTTACGGCTAATAAAAGGGCTATAGTTAATTCGGCTACTGATCGTGCATTTGCTCCTGGCTGATTTATCACGAAAATTTTTCGTTCAGTCGCGGCCGCAACATCTATGTGATTAGTCCCTACGCCATGAACTAAAATGCCTCTTAAATTTGGTGTCATATCCATGACTTTTGCTGATATGGACACGGCATCAGAAATCATGATCTTTATAGAATCTTTGTCAATGATCTCCTGCAATGCCGCCACAAGTTCTTCCTCGTTGCGGGCATTTCCTTGTTGAACACCAGTAACAGATTTCATAAGTGCAATGGCTTCTTTATCAAAAGCACATTCATCTACGATTAATATTTCATTTTTCATCTAATCGCACCTTTTTCGTCTTATGAGTGTAATAGTTGCAAAAAAAGAATATTGCTGCGTTTGAGCAGCTAAAATCCGCAAAAAATGTTCAATCATCTAGATTGATTGGATCTATCAGAACCGTCACATTCTCGTCATCTAAGTATGAATAGTAATATTTCCTTTATAAACACACGGAATAGTTGTTAAAGAAGAATTACAGGTGGTGTAAATTCTCAACTTTCAACGAAGTGCTTTGGAAAAAGAACTTTTTAAAAATACTGAAACCTTAAAAAGAGAAGTTATGATATTAGGCGTTAATTGATCTTAGAGGCTTTATATTTGGTTTAAATCTAAAGATTATGGAGGAAGTTCATTGGCAGAATCAGGTTTTAAACAAAAAGTACTTGCAAAGATAGATGAGGAAAAAGAAAGTATAATCAATCTGTTAAGAGGTATGGTACAGATCCCGAGTGTTGTTGGAGATGAGAAAGCAGTGCAAGAATTCATGGCAAAGAAATTTGAGGAAATGGGACTCATAGTAGACATGTGGACACCTGATTATGAAGAATTGAAGACGCATCCCGGATTTGCTTCTCCAAACACAACGTATGAAAATCGCCCGAATGTAGTTGGCGTACTGAAAGGAGTTGGAGGCGGCAGATCGCTCATTTTGAATGGACATGTTGATGTCGTTAGTCCCTATGATGAGGAAAGTTGGGATCATAAACCATGGAGCGCTGATATTATAGGCAATAGATTGTATGGACGCGGTTCTTCCGATATGAAGGGGGGAATCGCAGCGATGACGATGGCGGTGGAATGTATTAAGAAGGCAGGGGTACGACTGAAAGGCGATGTGATAATCGAGAGCGTTATCGAAGAAGAAGCGGGTGGAGTGGGTACGCTGGCTTGCGTAGTAAGGGGATACAAAGCTGATGCAGCACTTATCACAGAACCCACGGTTATTGAAGAAGGCGGATTGCCTATGGTGTGCCCTGCTCAAGGAGGATCGATGTGGTTTAAAGTGCATGTACAAGGAAAGTCTGCCCATGCAGGATTACGCTATGAAGGCGTGAGCGCAATCGAGATGTCTATAAAACTGTGCAACGCGCTTTGGGATTTGGAAAAATTCCGAAACGAGAAACTCAGACACCCACTTTATGAAAGATATAAAATACCAATTCCGTTAAACATAGGCATTCTTAATTCAGGCGTATGGCCTTCTTCAGTTCCAGAGAACGCTACAATCCAAGTCCGCATTGGTATAGCGCCAGGAGAGAATATTGACTCTGTGAGGAAACAAGTTACAGATTGGATTGCTAAAACTGCAGAACTTGATTCATGGATGGTTGATCACCCGCCAAAAGTGGAATTCTTCGGTGGGACATGGATTCCAACTGAACTGCCTCTTGATCATCCTTTAGTGCAAATAATAACTGATTCATATTCAAAAATATTCAACACAGAACCTGTACTTGCAGGTACGCCCTGGGGTGCAGATGGCGGTATTTTAGTTCACCACGGAGATACACCAGTAGTCATATTTGGACCGGGTGACATGAGGGTCATACACTTCCCAAACGAGTTTATTGAAATTGATAAACTTATTGCCGTCACAAAGGTGATCGCATTTGCCATATTGGACTGGTGTGGGTTTGTAACTTAACTAAAATAAAGCGTAATAAATCAAAGCGGGAGTTTTACCGGTTTTCTTGTTTCCTGTGATTCGTAGGCTGCAAGCACCATCTCCAACGCTTTTTTTCCATCTTCACCAGTTACTTGTGGTTGCATGTTTTTTTGTATACATTCAACGAAATGCTCAATTTCTCTAATCCAGCCGTTTTTCATTTGTTTGAAGGTCGTTTTGACAGATCTTGATCCATATCGGACATCCATAGCATTATTAAATAGATCACAAATAATGCGTCCTCTTTTGCCAATAACTTCAATCCAATGCTCTTCATAGGGAAAGTAACCGAATGAAAGATCACCTATGACCCCATTTTCAAATCTAAGGAGAATATTGGCCCTATCGTGAACTTGAATGTCTGGTTTGGCACCATAAATATCTGTATTTGCGTAAACCTCTTCAACATCACCACTCAACCATTGTACCAAGTCGGTGACATGAGTTCCATAGTTAAGTAGCACATCTCCACCAAGTTGTCTTTTTTTATAATAGTCAGATTGGGTTCGCCAACCACCAAATAGTGCACTTTTACCTAGCCAGTGGCTTTTAATCATTACTATTTCTCCAAGGCTCTTATCTTCGACATGTTCTTTTAATTTAATTAAATTATCTTGAAAGCGGAGATGGTGCCCTATCATAAGGATCCTATTGTTTTTTTTCACGACTTGAATCATTTGGTTTGCATCATCTAAGGTTATTGAGATGGGCTTTTCACAAAGGATATGCTTATTTCGTTCAGCCGCTTTAACGGCTATCTCTGCATGAAAAGAAGGAGGTGTACATATACTGACGGCATCAATATCGTCACGATCTAATAAAAGATTATAATCGGTATATGGCTGCGCATTAAATTGTCGTGCTACCGATTTTACCTTTTTCTCGTCAATATCAGATACTGCAATCAATTGAGTATCTGGAAGAGATCTGTAAGTTGGCAAGTGTGCCCTATTTGCGATTGCGCCACAACCAATCACACCAACACCTATCTTTCCCATATTTGATCGCCACAAAACTTCTATTATTATCCCAATTCGAGATACATCTTAAAGCATATAAGTCATTCCGAATCCCAGAATGTAGTGGATGACAAAGATGAAACAGTCAGTTGTTACAATATTAAGTTTAAAAAATAGAAGTCGAGCACAAGCGATGCAAGAGTGTTTCAAATATTTTGACAAGTTCGAGGACGGGGAGGAGGTAAAAGTCGTAATTAAACCGAACTTATGTCGAGCCATGGCATCTGAAACCGGTGCGACGACTGACACCACACTTGTTGAAGATGTTATCAAGCATCTGCACACCAAAGATATAACCGATATACGCATAGTTGAATCAGATACCCATCATAGGACTGCAGAAGAAGTTTTTGACCGAAATGGATATAGAGATTTAGAGGAGAATTATGATATCACCTGTATAAATCTTAGTAAGGACGAAACCTTCACGATGGAAGTTAATAACATACCGAGAAAACTAAAAATTCCAAAAAGTCTTATTCTCTGCGATTATTTCATCTCAATAGCCAAACTCAAAACCCATGCAGAGGAAAAGATCTCTTGTGTCTTAAAAAATCAATTCGGTTGTCTTCCTTCAAAAATCAAATCAGTTTATCACCCATACATGTCAACAACTCTCACAGAGTTAAATAAAATTATAAAACCTGATGTATGTTTGATTGATGGAATTGTAGGAATGGAAGGTCTTGGCCCGACGAAAGGCACACCAAAGAAAACAAATCTTATTATTTGTGGAAAAGACCCAGTTGCAACAGACAGTGTCGCAGCGAGGATAATGGGCTTTAATCCGCATTCAGTCCCTCATCTTCAATTTGCCGCGAAACATCGACTTGGCAATATTGATAACATTGCACTCATCGGAGATGATATAGCACCCAAGCCTTTTTCGTTTATTCCGAACAATGTGTACAGGCTATATAGGCTTGAGTTCCAGTTTGAAAAAGTTGGACAGAAAATTCATGATAAATTTTCCCGAGTATCTCAAATATCAAGAAGAGTTGGAGATTTAGTCAGAGAAGGCGGTTGGTCGTACGTTTTTTCTCGTTTTCTAAACAAAATAAGATGAGTTTTATAAGAACGACAATGACTACTACTCGCTAATCTTAAGAACAACGTTTTAGAGTAGAAAAGTTCATCAAGACATCTTGGCATGTCGCATTGCGTTTTTTACAGCTGCTTTGATCATATAGCCTGCCTTATGTAGTATAGTATCTCCAAGAATATTATCGATTGCCATACTGGCGGTACATGGATAGGCATGGTGATATTTGGAAATATCCTTTTCAACATCAGAAATATGCTTCATTTTCAAATTCTCAATGACGTAATAACTAGATCCGCACGGAGCGCTTCGAAGAACTCTGCAGTCCTTTGTAAACAATTCATTTTCGATACCTAGGCTTACAAGGGGCAAGCCCATGCTAGAAAGTTCTATGAATTCATTGATTATGGGTGTGGCGTCATCTGGTTTCAAACTACAAAAAGGCTTTGGGAAACTATATTCAACATTCATCTGCTCTAAATCTGGCTCTATTTGTTTCTGGAGGCCAAGCGGACACCAAGTTGGATCTTCAAGAGGGACTATAACCGCTTTTGCACCTGTTTTTTCTACAATTTGCGGTAAAGACACAAGAATATCTTGATGAACACCTATGACGATTAAAAGGTCTGAATAGGGTATATTTTCAGGGAGATATGGAGAGACATCCTCTACAAATGAGGGTAGGTCTTTTGAGAGTTCTTCTAAACCAATAATAGATGCCGCTAAAGATGGTGAATTGGTTGCAAGCGTCTCCACAAAACGATTTACATATTCCGTGTAAGTATGGAGAATGTAGATTTTCATGCGTTTACATCCTACTAAGCTGTTAAAAACGAAAATATTTGGATACTATGAGCAAAGATGATTGCAATTCGTATTAGAATTAGAGTTTTGAAATTAAGTAATTTTAATCCTTTAGTTCTTCCTCTTCGTTATAAACTTCTTCACAATTGTTGCATTGATAAAATGTCGATTTTTTTGTTTCAATCTCTTCAATCGCTTGCTGACCACACTTTTTACAAATATATTGCGTTGGTCTTTTGGCCAAAATCTTTTGCATTCCAGCCTTTTTACTCACGAATCTTGCCTCCAAAGAACTCTTCTAAGCTTCTACGCTTAGATATATATCAAATATATTTTATCGTTGATTTACAGTTTATCTACTGAGAAAATCAATAATAAAAGGATTACGACAGTGACATTTTAAAAAATGTTCCGAACATAGAAAAGAAACGTATGAGTTCTCGGGCAAAAAAGAGGAATATGTGGAGACCACAATTCTTACGTGGGTTCTCCAATCAGGCTATCAGCCATTTCATTGAATTTTCTTAAAGTTTTATCTTTAATGCGACCATTTTGGTATAAAGCCTCTAGACCTTTTTTCAATTCTGGTACAAATTCATCTTTTGAAAGCAAGTTCTGAGTGCTTAACGCCTTTTTTACAAACTCATTTAATTGTTTCTTTGAGATGATCAATCTTTCTAGTTTCTCTTTCAGATTATAAAAAGAGGCAGTTGCATAAACGCGCAAGTTTTTGTGGATTACTTTTTCAGACCCAGTTGCCATTGAAATAAATTGTGTTGGTGGATAAACAAGAAGACGTGTTGTATCTTGATTAGGATCTGCAAATTGTGAAAGATAAATTGGGACGTCAACTTTTTGTGCTTGCTTAAATTTTAAAAGATTAGAAAGAATAAATTTCTTAAATTGTTCTTCTTCTTTTAGAAGCATTTCTTTTTTGCCATTAATGAATTCGATAAGGTGATTAGATTTTTCTACAATCTTTTTTGTTATATCAACTAACTCATTAATTTGGCTATCTCTTTCGGTTTCTATCTCAGATAGCTGTTTTTGTTGTTCGTTCGTTAGTCTTGCTAATGTTTCTTTTCTTTCGAATTCTGTTTTCTCGATAACTTCTCTTTGTTCTTTCATAAGTCTTTCAAGGGTTTCATTTTGCTCCTTTGTTATGCGCTCAACATGCTCATTCAAATCATCTATTTTCTTCTTTGTTTCGTCTTCGATTGCGGTTATCTTCGATTGGGCATTTTTCTCAATAGCCGATAGTTCTTTGCCGCCATCCTTTATGCGAGATTTTAATTCTTTTATATCACTTTTGCTGGCATCTTTCATATGGGATTCCATTGAATTGGCGACACCACTTATCTGAATTTCGAGAATATCTTTTACGTCAGCAAATTGAAAGTTTTTTGCTTTTATCTCATCGAGTTGTCCCTGAACTGAACTGATCATATCGCTAAAGCGGTTTAATAAAGTCTCTAAAGTGCTGCCAATACTAGTTTTTAGGAAATTATTCGCATTGAGATCTCTTGCAGCGATCGTATCAGCAGTCTTTTTTTCTTTTTCCTCTAAAGACATCGTAATTTGTCTATCAGTATCATCTCTTAATCTCCTGAGGTTTTCTTTGTATTCGATTCTAGTTTCATCTAAGTGTCTTGCAGTGCTTGATTTGACTTCTATAAGCTTTTCATCCCATTCCTTCTTCTTGGCATCAATTTTCATGTCTGTATTTTCTTTTGTTCTCTGAAGTATGCTACTGTACTTATTGTTCAGTTTTTCGATGTTTTGCTCAATCTTATTTGTGAATTCACTTCTTTTTCTCTCAATAAGCGCCTGGATAGTAGGTAGAGTCTTCATATTTTCCTCAATGGTGTGAAAGGCTTCGTCAAAGGTTGTAGTGACCTGAGATAATTCATCTTTTGAGAGTTCGAATGGTAACTCTGTAAATTGTGGGATTGAGCGTGGTTTTCTAAGCCAGTAAAGTTCTGTTATATTTTCCAGATACTTAAGAGTGCTAAGAGTATATACAAGATATTTCTCCGCACTCGGATCTGCTAAGAAATTTTCAACACGTGTATATGCACTTAGGTAGTCTGAAATTTCTGATACCGATAACATGCTTTCAAAGTCGGTTAGAATCAGCGAAGTCATGGTTTCAATAGTTGTTGGCACGGAAAAAGTATCGACTAAAAGTGCACCGGTTCGATAAGGTAATACCCAAATGGGGACATGAAGAGAACAAAGTGCTTCAAGACGTTCTCTTTTCTTCCTTTCTTTTTCACATAACATGAATATTGTCGCAAGTTCTAAATTAAGATCCACTTCTGTGTATTTTTGTTCTTTACCTTCTAGGTAGGGAAATTTCTCGATTAAGAAAGGAATCAGCGTTTCAACTGTAAAGAGTTCTGAGGACCTTACCTCTTCAGTTGCAGCAGATATTTTGTCTATTTGGCTCGTGTAAGACCTGCGAACATTAAGATCCGGATCGATATCGTATACCACTATGTGATCATCATGTACAATTGTTTTAGATAAAATAAACATGCCAGGTGGGAGTTGTTTGAATTCTTCTTCTGAAATATCCAAAGATTCTTGCTTTCCACACTTTGGACAGGTAACTTTGAGATTGTTCTGCATATCTCCGTCTCCGCAATGGTAGCATGACTTTGAGATTGTTCTTCATACTTCCTTTTTCATCAAAAGGTGATCGTGCGTATTAGTAGCTGGTTGTATTAAATCGTTCGCTATTATGAAACTTGTAGTGATAAAAGGGAACAACAGTTCACGTTATTATACTAATTCACAGACTTTAAATAATTTAACCAAACCGTATAGATTTGTAAAACATCTGCTAACTAATGTAGATAGTTCTGAAATCCCTCTTAAGATAGTATGATATACGAAAAAGCATATCATTTGTTATAAGAGATAAATTTGCCTTTAAAACGCCTTTATCGCGTTTAATTAAACAGAGAAGGGCAAATTTTCATATAAATAATTGAAGAATATTCATTGCTAAAAATGATCTTCCACAAATTACATATAATATGGTGGAATTTATTAGTACGAGTTTTTAAAGTCTTCAGAGTATCTGTAGGGCACATAAATAAACCTCTTAGAGGCGAAATCTATGCATAAATGGAAGAAATACTCAAAATTGACTATCTCATTTATGATTTTGCTACTAAGTATATCCCCGGTTGTCGCTCAAAGACAAACTGAAACTGTGAACGAATACTATGATTATTCTGATTCAAATGGTTTTCTTTGTACGGTTAGAGTCAGTTTAAATGGATTTCCAACAATTGAAAACCGAAAGGAAACATATACTGCTAGATTAACAGTGCAGAATTTTGACACTTCCTCAAGCGTAGAAATACGATTAAAAAGAATCTCTTGGGAAGTTCGAACTGACGAAGATGTTGAAACAGGCGAGGAAGAAGTAAATTCGTCACTAAATGCGGTGGGTAATTCTTATGACTTTGAATTTAATGTGAAATCGATTTCCGATGAATATTCAGGCGATGCAACACTCACTGCAGAATTTAGGCATGATATTTACCGTGATGGTATTAAAAAACGACCTGATGAAAAATCGTCCATCTCGGCTAACCTTGAGGTTTTTGCTGTAGAAGAAAGTCCGAGTCCTACAACTCCGCATGATGGAAATACGTCCTCCGGAAGCAATACATCATTCGGCGCAATTACTCGCTATTTGCCAGTATTTATCGTAATCATTCTTATATTTGTAATAATAGGTAGCATTGTCCGAAAAAGGAAACCAAGATATGAAGGCACCACTGTTCCAGTTATTGCCACACAAATTGAAAGTATGACCTATGATGAATTATTAGGACGAAGAGAAGTTTTAGATGATGGCTTAAGAAGAATTGAAACTCAGTTAAATGCTGGATTGCTCACACCTCAACAATATATGGATACCTATACAAAATACAGATCGGAATGGATCCAAATAAATAGAAGACTTTCCGTTGCAGGAATAAGTGAACAAGAAAGCGAAATCGAAAGCGAAATGATACCTTCTCCGATGGAAGAGTTAGCTTGCCCGTCTTGTGGTACTCCTTATCCAAGTGGCACCCCATTTTGCCCCACATGCGGTGTAGAGCGCGAGAAATGTACTGTATGCTTATTACCCATGGAACCTGGTAGTGAAATTACCAAGTGTCCACATTGCTCAGGCATTGCGCACAAGGACCATCTACAAGAATGGGTAAAAATTAAAGGCTTTTGTCCGAAGTGTAAAAATAAGCTTACCGAATATGATTTGATACAGTAATTACAGCTTTTAAAATCTAGTACGCAGATCATTTTTCTATTTTTTTACTTTTTTGATGAATATCTGATTTCTTAACTATAAATAATTAAAAAAAAGGCTGATGGCAGCATGGTTAACAGTCTGATGCAACCTTAATCCCTTATCTGTCTATATAAAGAGTACCCGCTATGGCATAGTTTTCCTTAGACATATCATTAATAATGATTCGTACAGCGTCTTTGGGGCAGTCAAGTGCGTTAACGACAGCCTCTGTAACCATTTCAACTAATTTACGCTTTTTTTCTAAAGGTCTTTCGAACAAAGTGATTTGTAAGATTGGTATTTTGATCACCTTCCATATTTTTCTTGATCTTACACTACTATTACCTCACTTTTAAAAACCAATACTGGTTCATGAAGGAAAAAGGGTGATTTGAATGAATATTGAAGGGCATATTGATGAACTTCGAGCTCAATTTCCAGTCATAAAGCGCTATACCTATTTGAATCACGCAGCGGTGGGCCCTCTTCCGCTACGTGTGCTTGATGAAGTGAGCAGGATAAATCAAGATAAGGGGTACAGCGGAGGACTTCACTGGATGGATTGGGAGGAGGAAGCAGAAGAAACTCGAAAGATCATTGCAAGATTCATTAACGCAGATCCCGAAGAGATTGCCTTCGCACAAAATACATCCGCAGGACTTTCAACCATAGCAAATGGATTAAATTGGGAAAAAACAGACAATATAGTCATAAATGATTTAGAATTCCCTTCAAATATATTCCCCTGGCAAATTCAAGCAAAAAGGCATGGACTTGTAACAAAAACAGTACAACAACGGAACGAAGAACTAGCTATAGAAGATTTCGAAGAGCAAATCGATAGGCATACAAAGATCGTAGCGGTAAGTCACATACAGTTTAGCAATGGATTTAAAGTAGATTTACAACGTTTATCTAAGTTGGCACACGAGAATGGTGGATATGTTGTAACAGACGCCGTACAAAGCCTTGGTCAAATGCCTATAGATGTTAAAAAATTAGACGTTGATTTCCTTGCTACAAGTGGATATAAGTGGCTGCTGTCTCCTATAGCTACAGGTTTTTTATATATCAAGAAGGAATTAATAGACGAAATCGAGCCATCTATTGTAGGTTATCGAACTGATGAGAATTATCACGAATATTCCTATCGAACTATAAGACCTGCCCTAACTGCACGCCGATTTGAACACGGGCAGATTAATTTCCCAGGGATCGCTGGGATGCGAGCAGCAATTGAACTTCTTGATAGCTTTGGTATTTACAATATCGAAAAACGAATTCGAAAACTCGTAGATCACCTCATAGCAGACATTTCTGAATTAAGAGGGCTTAAAGTACTTTCATCTATGAAGCCAGAGCACAGAAACGGCATCATCAAAGTCGGAGGTTTGGACAATCCAGATGACGTAGTAAAAAAACTCAAGGAAGAGAATATCGTTATTTCTTCACGTGCGGGAGGACTTAGAATTTCGCCGCATTTTTATAATACGGAAAAAGAAATTGAGCAATTGCTGGATGTATTATCCTTGCTCACTAAAAGTTAATGCAAATCGGTCAGTATGCCAATCAGATTTTCGTGAGTAAGCAATTTTACCCTTTTTGTAGTATCCTTCAATTGAATCTCCTTGTAAATGTTTTAACCGCTTTAGTATGTTAATTACGGCTCTTATCTCAAACGTATTTGCTGAAAAGCCTACTCGGCTGGAGATATATTTCCAAACTTCCTCTTCTGATGTTACTACATTTTCGCATACTTCGGAGTTTTCAATAATTTGAACAAATGACACGAGACGCTCAAAGTTATCAAAAATTTTCAATATTTTTTCGCCTTTACCTGTAAGCTGATAATAAAGGACAAAAAAATCTTCTGGTAAAGGGTCCGGTCCAGCCTTTTCTATGATATTCATTCTAGAAAGTTCTGAAAGGCGAGCTTGAACGCTTTTTTCAGCCAAACCAGTATTTTCTGCAATTTCTCCCGCTGTCAATATGACTTTTTCCGGATTTCCTTTGGTGAATATTCTTATGATTTCAAAATAATATGAAGGTAGTTTTTCTAAAGCAGTAGATGTTATAGCTTCTCTAATCTTGTATCTTATTCTTTCTGTTTTAACTATGTCTGCTTCTTTAAGCTGCCGCAATAATATAGATGCAAATGTACGTGAAACATCTAAGATTTTTTGCAACTGTTTATTAGTTTTCGGCTCTCGGAGAGCTTTAATACACCGAATTTTTCCGCCAACCTCTGAAATTTTCAACTTGCCTAAAATATCAACCGTTAAAACGCCTATTGGTGTCGGGGTACATGAATGTTCGGTTATTTCGATTAAATCTCGTCCTTGAAGTCTCAAAAGGTATCTTGACAAAAATTTGCTACGATATCGAGGGGCATAATCAACAGTCTTCATAATGATATCAATGTCAGTATACCCATATTTGTAAAGTCGATAAAGAATCTTTGCACAGATCCCATTTCCTAAAGCCCGTATTGCTACGTCAGCAGTAACCAGGCAAAAACCTCCTTCACACCTACTGAATTGAGACCTAGATCGTAAAATATCTCGCTTTTATAAAAAACGATTTTATTATTCGGTTATCTTTGTTTATGTTTTTCGGCTTTTTGTATTGTATTCCTCGTCGAAGAATATATCGTTTTCCGTTTTCGCAAAGTAGTTTTCTTAAAGGAGTAGAAAAGGTGTGTCCAGCAATCGTTATGGAACGATTAAAACCATAACGCTAGGATTTACAAAACGGTATGATTGCAGAAATCAATACATACCCATACAAATTTCATTAAAGACTTCTTTCAAGCATGATAATCGTGATATTTCATCTTTCAAGTGAGAGGTAAGTTCGTTAATAATTTTGTAATCATTTGTGAAATTAAGTGCTGAATAATGAACATTGTAAAGTAATAATCCCCCGGCTGGTACTGGAAGGATTCCCTTTTTAGGAATACTGATCGGATCTAAAAGTTTTTTGAATTCACTCAAGGTCATTAAACTTTTACCAACTAAGGTTAGCACAGAAACGATTTTTCGTACCATTTCCCATAGAAAACTCTTTCCTATGACATCAAACTGAAGGATATTGTTTATCTTTTTGAGTTTTAACTGAATTATTTCTCTTATTGGATTAGCATGGTTGCTAGCCTTTGAAAGATTTTTAAAATTGTGAATACCAATTAATTGATCTGCGGCGTTTTTCATTTCTTCTATATTCATAGGCTTCTCAAAAGGTAAGAAATATTTGTAATGCTTAGAAAGCGCGTCAAACCTTGGATTAAATTCCTCTGAGACTCGTGAAATCGCCCAAACTCGTATATCTTCTGGGAGACATGCATTTAGTTGTCCTAATATCACTTTTTTAGATGTTGAAAAAACAATTACTTGTCCTAAAGCATGAACTCCTCGGTCAGTCCTTCCTGCTGCCCTATATCGAAATTCTTGAGGATCATTAATAAGTTCCGACTTTTGAAATGCTCTAAAAAGGCATCCTTCAATAGTTTCAAGTTTTTTCTGCCGCTGAAACCCGTAATAATTCGTTCCGATGTAAAAAACCTTAAGTGCATAGCGAGGCACTCAAAAACACCAAACGAGGTAGTTCACTCAAGTCGAATTTGAAGGTCAATTTCTCGAATTTTTTCGGGAACTGCTTTTAGTTCCTTAACAACTCCCATTACAACTGCTTTAAATAGATCCTGAACGAACCCTTTCATCACAATATTCTTTCCGTCTATTGATAAGTCCACTTTGGTGAACAGTGTTATACATTGTCTAACGTCTGCCTCACCTGCACTGACAGCTCTAGCAAGATCTTCACAGCTATCATATCCACAAGACTTACAGTCAATACCCGGTAATTGATTGACAAAAATAGTCTGTGCACGAGATTCAAGAAGATTCACTAATTTTTCACCTTCATTTATTTTAACTACCGGAACATCGAGATCTAGTTTCTTGAGTTCTTCCGGTTTTTCAACTATCCTTCCAGAAATTGCGATTAAATTTTCCAAATTAATATTTTCCAAATCTTCTGCAGCATCTGCAACGATGATTTTCGGATGGACCATTTTCCGAAATCCCTCAACGATTACATAATCCAAATTTCTTGGAAATTTGTTCAATAGAGCTTCCAGAGTCTGAGGGGGCTTGTTCCAGATGGTCACGCTTTCAGATTCCGTTATCACTCCAGTGATTAATGCCCCTGCCTGGATATGTTTCCAAGTATCTTTCTTTGGGCTATCAAAAGTACCATGCACATGCTTCACAGTGCCAACATGAAAACCTCTTTCTGTTAAGTTCTTAACCAATCCTTCTACTAAAGTTGTTTTACCAACATTACGTTTTGGACCGACAACGCAAACTACATAAGATCGCATTTAATCTCACCTAAGTTCTATAGTGGCAATAGCCAATAATGAAAAGACCACATGAAGGCAGTATGATCTAACAAATGAGAAAAAGCTTTGCCTTATATAAATTAACATATTAACCAATTCTGAATTCGTGCTGATTTGGGTAACTGATTTCTAAAAACTGTTTGAAATGACGTGAAATTAGAGGTTTTTGATAATATCTTTTTTATCCATTATTATTTTACAGTAATGGCAGCGTATGCGAAGGGGGTCTTTGCTTCTAAGCGTGAAGAGAGGTTCTACTGGTTCATTCGTATTAGTGACGCAATTAGGATTTCGGCAATGTGGATAGCCTTTTACAGTTTTAGGAAGTTTCACTCTATTTTTTTCTACAACTTTAAAGGTCCGAATGATATTAATTGTTGCATTAGGAGCGATTAAAGCAATAATATCAACTTCTTGCGGCTCTAATTCGCGATCTTCAATTTTTACGATATCTTTTCTACCAGCTTTGCTACTTGGAACATTTACAGCAATGGAAATGGTGTTACCCTCTTTGCCAGATATACCAAGAATCTTCAAAACTGTCAATGCATTACCCGCTGGGATGTGATCGATTACGGTGCCGTTGCGTATCTTTCTAACTCTTAGTTCATCTTCCACAAAAAGCCCTCCATACAGCAATTGTCTTTTAAATCTGATCATAATCTTCTAGTTTTCTCTTTAAAATGTTTTTACTACTTTGTCCAAGATTTTTTCACTAATCTATTATTAACTTGAGAGTCTTTTATTTAGGATATGAAATTCCGAGTTTTAGGAAATTAAAATTAAAAATATAAAACTATCAAAATAATTACAAAGAGAATTAGTAATCACACTTTCTTGAAGAGGCGAAAAACATGGATTTTTCTGGGCGGCATATTATGTCCATTCAGGACTTTTCACGAGATGAACTTGAACATATTTTCAAAGTAGCAAGTGACATGGAAAAATATGTTAAAACCGGAAGTGATACTCTCAAAAATAAAATTTTGGCATCTCTTTTTTTCGAACCATCCACAAGGACTCGATTTTCTTTTACTTCCGCTATGTACCGCCTTGGTGGAAATGTATTAGGTTTTGATGATCCTGAAATGAGTTCAAAGGCGAAAGGCGAAACGCTAGTAGACAGTATACGTGTCATTGACTCATACGCGGATGCAATCGTGATACGACATACGATTGAAGGAATTGTAGAGCTGGCGGCAGAATATTCGAATGTACCGATCATCAATGCCGGTTCTGGAACACTTGGTCATCCCACACAAGCCATGCTAGACCTTTTTTCAATTCTCAGGGAAAAAAATACAATTGATGGGCTTACGATTGGTATACTTGGGGATCTAAAATATGGAAGAAGCGTGAAATCGCTTGCATATGGTTTAGCAAATTATGATGTGAAATTGGTTTTAATAGCTCCAGAACTGCTAAGGATGCGCCGAGATATCTTAGAAGATTTAAGTGAAGCCGGAAAATCCATTCGTGAAGTGCCATATCTTGAAGAGACAATATCTGATCTTGACATATTATATGTTACACGAATACAAGAAGAGAGATTTCCTGATCCCTCAGAATATGAAAAGGTTAAAGGATATTTTATAATATCAAAGAAATCATTGAAGTCTGCGAAGGACGATCTAATTGTGCTCCATCCACTGCCACGAGTAGGCGAAATCTCAACTGATGTCGACTCTACAAAACATGCAAGATACTTTAAACAAAGTTATTATGGCCTAATGGTTAGAATGGCGCTTCTTTCATTAATAATGTCATAATATTATTTTCTTTTCGAGCGCAAATCCTATTTTGCCAGTCAAGTTTTTCAGAAGAAAAAAATGAGGAAAATTACTGAAAAGATATAAAGCATTGCAAAAAGGATAGGGAAAGCCGTTTTTGAGATATGTGCGGCCTTTGAAACCCCTTCCAAAAGGTTTTCAAAGCTTTTATCGCCAAATACCTTTACATCTTCGAGCATTCCTTTGCATACTCCAACTTCGACTTCTTCTAAGTTCTCACTAGCCTGTTTAATGCCTTCACGAACATGCGCAATAATTCTTTGATGATCAGTTACTTCTCCAATAGGATGATAGCCACTCCTACTCGGACCTAATGCATTTACAGTATGTGTATCCGATGTCATAACCTCTATTTCGTCGATTTCTTTTATGCTTTGAATAATTTTTTCTCGGAGACCAATAATCATATTATTGCTATCGAAAAGAACATAAGCGCCCCTCTGTCCAGCGACCTCTACAAGCAAGATTGCAATCCCACACTCTCCCATTCCTTCTTCTTTCTTTATTTCTGGGTATATGCGATGAATTCCCATTTTAAACTTAGAACTCTCTTGTTTTAGAAGTTCTTCTATTGCATTTTCTCCGTCTATTATCAATTGATTTGCCAGTCCAGATCCTGTGGTAATATAAGGCGAATCATCCCCCAAGCAATTATGAGCGTCAATTACAGCGATCTCTGTTCCAAAGCGATTTTTTATGCTGTTAATTAAGGATAATCCAACTTCAAGCGAAATATCTTCCATTGTTTTTGGAGCGCGAGTAGCTATCAAAATGATTGTTTCATTGAATTTTTGACAACCTATTTGGAATTCTTCACCAATTAATCTTACAAAAGGGGTTGCTGATGACGTGAATGAAACATCGTTCTTGAGAAGATTCTGAATTTGTAACAACACTTTTTCGTTTTCTCTTTGACTTACAAGGTTTAACGCGTGCGTTGAAGGACCGTGAAACACTAAAACCTCACAATTGAATTGTTCTTTTAACTTCTTGCTTAAATAGTAAGGCAAAATACTGCTTCCCACATCTTTAAATGGGCCTGGATGAAAGGAAGGGATAATAAGAATAGACTTCAACTCTTTTTTACGGCGAAAGAGAAGTATTGTGATTGGAAGACTCCTTACTTCGCCTATTTGTTCAAGAAGTACCTCTAAGTCGGCGCTTTCTCCTCCAAACCAATCTTTTACGAAGCTCCGAAAGAGAGCATCTCCTGGCACTCCAACGATCTCTTTCACAGAATTACTAACTGCATTGAGATAGAGGGACATTCCAAGCAACAAAACAACTGAAATTATGCCAAAAACCAAAAAAATGCGAATTAGATCATTATTGCCAAACTTCAGCCACGAAAATGCTATCAGACTAAGTAACGGATGAATAAACATGTGCAGTAAGGTATTAATTATAGTCTGTGATGTAAGATATGTAAACGCGAGATATCTCAAAATAACTATGGTTGCCACTCCAAGAATAGCCGATGAAAGAAGAAGTCTATCAGCTTGAAAGATTGCCATGCTGATTCTTCCAAAAAGGAGTATTATGCCTAAGAAAACATTACAAATCACACCTGTTGCAACCAAACGACGAAATGTTAAAACACGGCGATGCTCGCCAAGAAGTGAATATGAAACGATGGCAGAGGCAAATATGGGCATAAGAAAAATTGTTAACCCAAATAAAAGCAAATCAGTTATTATAGTCAAAAGAGAGATAACAGGAAATTCTAATAGGATTAAACCATAAATAAGACTTGAGACAAAGGCCAATAATACCAATTTACTACTCGAGGGGACTGAGAAAAGGCCTTTGTACAACCCCACAACCCTTGATACATTCTTTGTGTGATGGAACTGATCATCCATTTGCTACCCTCATCGCTTGTTTGAGCTCGTGGATATTGGTAAATCTTCGTATTTTTTCTGATCATTTTTGCCAAAATTCATTGGATCAATCAACTACAAACTCGAAAGAGAAAAGTATGAATTCTTTAGTACTTTCAAAGAATTTAAAAAACTTTACACAAACATCATCAATTGAGAGAACGAACTGCGATACACAAGATTTTTTGATAAAGGGGGGTAATTTCAACTTACTGCATCAATACTAAACGGTGAAAAATCATGAGTGAAAAATATCTCTCGATATCCAACGGAGAGAGATGTCCTGTATGCGACAACTCAAAGTTGAAAGTTACCGTAAGAGAGATCGACGTCCCACATTTTGGGCACACCTTGTTATATTCGAGTCTCTGTCGCAACTGTGGATTTCGACAAAGCTGGTCATATCCGCTTGAGGCACGTTCACCTCATAGATACACGTTATATGTTTCAGAACCTTCTGATTTAACCTCACGGGTAATTAAGTCAAACACAGCATCGATAAGAATACCGGAATTTGGTTTCAGCTTAGAATCTAAAATGGCATCCGATCCGTGGATTTCGAACGTTGAAGGAGTGCTTCAAAGGGCTAAGTCTGCTACGCAAACGTTAAATTCATGGGCAGAGTCTCAAGAGGAAAAAGAAAAAATTAAAAAAATAATATCAGATATAGATCTTGCTATAGCAGGAGAACTCTCTTTTACATTGATTATTGAAGATCCGCTTGGAATAAGCACCATAAAAGCAACAAATCCAAAAAAATTAATAATAGAAGAATTAAGTTCACTGGAGGACCTCCAGTAGTTTTAAAACCTTACTGGCAGGAATATAGAAGTTTTTTTCCTAATTTTCTAGTTTAAGTCATTTAGCTTCAAGTTCTCCGTGAAGGATATATATAAAAGTAATAGTGGATTTTCAATATACTTGAAGAGACCCCTTGAAGGGATATCTCTGATAGTTTTTATGATGCGAATATTTACGATTCTTCATCTATTAACTGCTTATGCATAGCATTAAATCTAGAAAAAAGAGGTAACTACATGTCCGAAAGAGATGAATTTAGCGAAGAGCTTGATATTGACTTTAAAACCACAAATGATTTACCTGTAGATAAACGCTTAATCAACCAGGTAATCGGTCAAGAGCGAGGTGTGTCGGTAATCCGTAAGGCAGCAGCTAAGAAGCGGAACGTCCTTCTAATTGGACCTCCTGGCACAGGAAAGTCTATGCTTGGCCTAGCAATGGCACAACTCATTCCGAAGGAGCAGATGGAAGATATCCTCGCCATTCCTAATAGAAAAGATCCAAATACGCCTAAAATTGTTGTGGTACCTGCCGGGAGCGGAGAACAAATAGTGCTCTACCACCTACAAAAAGCAAATAAGTCGAAGGGATTACGCAACTTT
>JAEOSO010000088.1 GCA_016840315.1 Candidatus Borrarchaeota archaeon
TGTAAACACTGATGACAATAATGAAAAACTAATGGAGTTAGGAGTAGAAATAGGTCGCCGTAGTCGAAATAATCCTGATTTACGCTTGGGAGCTAGCATTCGAGGTGCAATAGATTTTGTTAATGTTGTAATGGAAAGACAAGTGTTTGATCCTTCGCTCACAAAAGAAGATCTTATCGACTGCGCCTCTTTGACGTATAGTTCAAAGATATGGCTCTCCGCAATGACAGAAAAAACTGAAGAAGACGTTATTGCAGAAATAGTCAATGCAGTCTTTGATGAGATGGAACCAGAAACATTAGACAAAATAAACCAAAGTTCATAAATACACCGTTAACGTTTTCATTCACATATTCTATTTTTCTATTTCTGTTATTTTAACATTTCCTGTAACTTTGCTTCTTCAGGTAAAATGACACTGGAATATTCGCGCCAAATGAACTTAATGCAAACAACATACAGATACCACTTTTATCTTCCGCAAGTTATTTATCTATGGTCAGTCCAGATATAGAAATAATTTCTTACAAAAATATTCCAAGAAAAAAACGGAAAGAAAAAATGGAAAAAACGTGAGACGGTGTAAATTATGCCAAAGATAAATGATCCAATAAAAATTGGCCGAATGGAACTCCAGAATAGATATGTCGCCGCAGCAATGCTAACTGACACATTAACTGATGATGGATCTGTGAATGAACGCTACTTAAGAACTATGAAGTACACTGCACAAGGCGGATGGGGGCTCGTTTGTATCCAAGCAACGCAAGTTCATCCTAGTGGACAAGTTGTTCGTAAAGAATTATCCATTTATGACGATAGGTTTACGACTGGATTATACGAAGTTGCGGACGCCATCAAACGAGAGGGACCGTATGCAGGAATTCAAATATTTCATGGAGGGGCTCTTTGTCATCCAAAAGTACTTCGAAAAACGGTAGATGCACCAGCTCCAGAGTTTCCTGCCAAAACGCCAGTTGCACCAAGTCCGACGAATTCTTTTCTTAACCCTGCCGTAAAGTGTCATGTGCTGACGCACGACGAAATATTAGAATTAATTGAATGTTACGGAGCGGCAGCTGGAAGAGCCAAGGAAGCGGGATTCGACTGCGTCGAAGTACATGCCTGCCATGGGTCACTTCCACACCAATTCCGAACGCCACGATGCAATCTCAGAGACGATGAATGGGGACAGGATAAACATCTCTTCATTAAAAAAATTGCTGAGACTGTGAGGAAAAACGTGGGTCCAGATTTTCCGTGGTGGTTTAGGATCAGTGCGGATGATCATGCCCCGTCAGGTACGCCCGGATTTACATTAGAGGACACGGCAACAAAATTAGTACCCGTCTTAGAAAAGGCTGGTGTAGCAGCTATTCATTCTTCAAGTGGCTCAGTAGATGTATCGGGGGTCTGGGTAATTCAACCTCTTTATTGGGAGCAAGGATGTCTTGTAAAAGAAGCTAAACGACTAAAAGAGGTAGCTACTGTGCCTGTTGGTACTGTAGGCAAGATTATGGCTCCTGAGATGGCCGCCAGAATCATAGAGGAGGAGAGTGCAGATTGGGTTGCCCTTGGTAGACCAGCTTGGGCTGATCCATGGTATCCTAGAAAACACTTAGAAGGACGACCAGAGGATGTCCGCCGGTGTATTGCTTGTGACTGGTGTACATATCTCTACATTCTCGCAAATGTGCCCGGCAGATGTGCTGTAAATTACTCCTTTGGACGAGAAATTCGATACCCGCCAGATGAGTTTATACCACCAGCTGAAACTCCTAAGGATGTCCTCGTTATTGGAGGAGGAGTTGCTGGAATGGAGGCAGCGAGAGTATCTGCGCTTCGGGGGCACAACGTCACACTATATGAGAAGGACAATGAACTTGGCGGAATTATGCGCTATGCTTCCGATATCCCTTATCTCTACACTGGCGATCTAATGCAAATAGCTACATGGCAAATGACCCAATTGGAGAAACTTGAGGTCGAAGTAAAGTTAGGCGAAGTGGTAAACGTAGATATCGTGGACAGAATCAACCCTGACGTCGTCGTGGTCGCCACTGGTGGAGTTTCTCCTAAACTGACAAGAATTCCAGGAATTGAACGAGCTATAACTTTTGACGAGTACTTGATGAAACGTCCCGAACTAGGTAAAGATGTAGTGGTTTTAGGAGGATACGAAGGAGCAGAAGCATCGGTTTCTATCGCCCGACAAGATAAGAACGTGACCCTGGTGAGTGAATCTGATAGTATAACAGAGGCAGCCTACTTCTTTAACTTACTAAGAGTTGTACCACTGACGCTGTTTTTTATGCCGGATGCAAAAGTAAAAACTATCACTAATGCTACAATAAAAAACATCACTGCTGATAGCGTGGTTATTGAGGTAGAAGGAGCAGAACAAGTTCTTAAAGCAGATACTGTTGTTACATGCTTCCCAAGAGAACCTATTGGCACAGATCTTTATAATGCACTAAAAGGCAGAGATTGGGAACTCTACCACGCTGGAGACTGTGTAAAGGCAGGAGCAACATGGAATGCAATTGACGATGGAAACTGGATAGGCCGCAAAATTTAGCCTTTAACCTCCCCTTTTCTTTTTTTTACTAACTTCCTTTGTTTTGGAATGTCAGAGACGAAATTTATATAAAACTTCAAAAATGCCCAGGTACATAATTAGTTCTCGATCGGGCATCACCTTCCGTTGAATTAATTATTTCAAATATTTAGGCGAGGAAAAGGCAGTGGTATTCGCAAAAAGTGAGGTAGACTCATCTTTTATTGACCTAATTTCATCGCTTAGCGGGCAAAACATTAGATTGTGCTTTCAATGCTCTCAATGTACTAGTAGTTGCCCAATTTCTTATGTAGACTCTTTTAACATTAGAAAATTGATAAGAAAGTTACAATTTGGTCTAAAAGAAAAAATCCTGCGTGACGATGACATTTGGAAGTGTACTATGTGTTACGAATGTTATGACCGCTGCCCAAACGACGTCAATATACCTAAGGTTATTGCAACGCTTAGAAAATTGGCAATAGATGAAGGCTCAGGACCTAAAGCAGTGTTAGATGCCGAAAAAAACATCCTAGAATCGGCGAATGTCTTTAACCTAGACGAAGAAACGAGAGAGTTGGCATTAGAGGACATAAAGGACAGGCTTGCTGCAAAAAGAATTTCTTTTCCTATAAAACCCAAAGCCAAAGTCGTATACTTTCCAGGATGCCTCTCTCTATATTTAAATAGAGCTCAAGAAATAGCCTGTTCAATCATTGCGATTCTCAATAAAGCTAAAGAAAATTGGACGTTTATAGAAGAACTAAAATGCTGTGGACATCCTCTCATTCTCACTGGTGCAGCCTCTGAAGATGATCTTAAGAAAATCGCTGAGTGGAATGTGGACCAGATTGAAAAAAGTGGAGCGAAACGTTTGGTAACAGGTTGTCCGGGTTGTTTTCAAGCCTTTAAAGAAGAGTACCCAAAGATTCTAGGAAAAGAGCCAAATTTTGAAGTTGTTCACCTTGTTCAACTTTTGAACGAATACATTAATAAAAGACGCCTTCAGCGTCCTAGAAAACTGATCGAGCGAGTTACATATCATGATCCGTGCGAACTGGGTCGCGTTGGTGGAGTATTTGATGAGCCTAGGGAACTTTTACTGAAAAAAAAACTTGTAAGCAGATTTGTTGAGAGTGAAGAGAGTTTAAATAATAGCCGATGTTGTGGCGCAGGTGGTTTATTAAAAATTACGCATGAAAAAATGTCTAATGATTTAGCTAATGAGCGAATTAAGACTCTCATCAAAACTAAAACTGGACAGCATGTCCCAGTTTGTATCACAGCCTGTCCAAGTTGCAAGTTAAATCTTATGGATGCTGCTCTACGAAATAATGACGAGATAAAAATTATGGACATAGCTGAACTGGTTGCACAGCAACTAAGACTGCTATGAAACGGTGCAATCTCTTTAAGCTTTGTATTATTCATTCTAGATGGTAAATAAAAACTCAGAATGAAGTTAAAAGATTTCGTCCCCACTCTTGCAATCAAGCTTTGGATGATTATCAAATCTGATTGCCCCTACTGGAACCCTCCCTTCTACTGCCTCAACAATTTTTACAACACCTTTATGTCCAAATCCCCCACATAATTCAAACGCTTCAATTCCCTCTTCTTCAACCAATTTCTTTGCAACTTTTCCTGCTTCTTCGTAGTTTTTTGCTGATACTATATACGCTTCTACTGATGGTGTTGAGACAATTGCTTTGTATTTTTCAGGGTCTCCATCCGGAGATAGGAAAATAAATGCAAATTTAAATGCCAAAATTATTCCTCCTTATTTTTGTCTTTCCAATATTCAGTCGATTCTTCAAAAAGGTTGTCATTGATAATTCAATATGCTCACAGGAAGCCTAGCCTTTGTTTGTGTAGTTCAGTCACCTATTATATAACTTCTTTGAAATTCGTTTTCATCTAAAGCGATATCTAACACTTTGCTTAATTTCTTATAATATCGCTGAATGACCACATCAGGTGATAGAACTATTAAGTTAAACTCTTCTTCCTTGTTTTCTCCATTCGTAATATAATTTAAAGTAAGATTCTTAGTCGTTGAATCCTCAAAAATGTTAAAATCTTGAATTTCCATGACTGAAATGCCTTTATTTTTGACTTCGTAGAAAACTTCGTCAAATCCTTCTTTTATTTCGAGAAGAAATACGTGTGGATCCAAATTCTTTTCTTTGACTTTCAGAGCCTCTCTCAGGAGTATCTCTTGCGAATACATCTTATTGTTGTTGCACTGAATAAAAGCTATTTTCTCCGGAATCTCGCCATCAAAAGGGCGTAGTATAACTCCCTCATACAGACCAAAAGGGTTTAAAAAATCACTGAACTCAAAGGATGTTATTACATTTGGGATGTTATAGTCACATTTTTCTCCATTTGGTAAAAGCTCTTCTATGCTTGGCGCTAAAATTATTGAATCCACCGTTATAATCAGATTTTCATCTGTTCGAGTATAATCAATTGCATTTTCTGGACAAACTTCGGCGCAAATTCCACAGCCAATACACTTTCTACAACTTAAACATCGCGTTGCTTCGTCAATTGCTATATTTTCTGGAAATCCTAACTCAACTTCTTTAAAACTATTAATTCTCTCATCCGGGGGCAATTCAGGCATTTCTGCTCTGGGCATTACTTCTATTTCTTCCTTTAAATCGAAATAGTATTTTTTTAGCCTTTGTTTTTCCGCTGCCCCATCAACTTTGATATCTATCTCGTTGTCGTCAACTTTGAAAATACTATCTTTTGTTTCACTAAGATATTCATCTATAGCTAAAGAGGCTCTTATTCCATCCGCCATTGCTACTACGACTGTAGACGCCCCATTTACTACATCACCGCCTGCAAATACACCCTTTCGAGATGTCGCATTCTGTTCGTCTACTTTTATAGTTCCTCTTTTTGTCGTCTCGATATCCTTTATCCAATCAATCTCTGGATCACGACCGATAGCTGAAATTACTATATCCGCCTCAATAATGAATTCGGAATCTTTAATTGGAACAGGCCGCCTCCTACCCCTCTTATCAGGTTCACCAGGTTCCATACGGACACATTCTACCTTTTCAACTTTCTTGTTGCCAAGGATTCTTATCGGGATAGTAAGAAATTGTATATCTACTCCTTCATGTTCAGTAGCTATTGCTTCTGCGTCAGTGGGAAACTTTGATCTTGGCTTGGGAAATAATATGGTTGTTTTCTTAGCTCCAAGTCTCAAAGCACACCTAGCCGAATCTAAGGCAGTGCGACCTCGGTAAATTACGACAACATTTTTCCCAGTAAAATCATTTTCTTTGCCGAGATTATAATCTTTTAGAAACATTTCGCCTTGGTATACGCCTTCCAGTTCCTCACCTTGGATATTCAACTTTCGAGGTTTAGGAGCACCTACAGCAATATATACTGCATCATATCCCTGAGTGAAAAGTTCGTTGATGTTTTCAACTCGTGCGTTGGTCTTGATTTCTACTCCTAAATCTACAATCATATTAATCTCTTTTTGGAGTATATCCTTTGGCAGGCGATATTCGGGGATAGCCCAATACAACATGCCACCAGTAACAGGCAATTCTTCAAAAATTGTAGTTTTATAGCCCAATTTGACTAGATGAAACGCAGCAGTAAGTCCTGCTGGACCTGAACCGATAATGGCAACTTGTTGGTCTTTAAAAGGTGCGACTTTAGGTTTAGATAATTGGTCACCTTTTTTTGTAACATAATCTGCAACAAAGCGTTTGAGGCTCTTAATGGCAATTGAGTTGTCTTTCAAAGCCCTTTTGCACATATTTTCGCAGGGGTGGCTACAAACACGACCACAGACACCTGGCAACGGATTTTCTCTTCTAATTAGATTATAAGCCTCAACATATTTGCCCTCTGCAATTAATCCCACATACCCACGAACATCTGTATCAATAGGGCACGCTATCTGACAGAAAGGCGTTTCTTTTTCAATCCCGTAGACAGCAGGGATTGCATTTTTGAAAGGTTTATAGATTGCATTTCGATTAGCTAGTCCATCATTAAAACGATCAAGGACATGTACAGGGCAGACTTTCCAGCAGTCGCCACAGTCATTACATAACTCTTCAATAACTCGGGCAGTTTTTTTTGTTAGAAAAACCGTGAATTTCCCATTCTCACCGACTATATGCTCAATAGAGGTTCTCGTTAATATTTGAATATTAGAATGATTAGCAATCTCTTTTAGTTTTAATTCTAATTCCTTTTCTAGATCGAAAACAGGGGCAAGTTTTTCAGTCATTGTACCGATACTGGGCGCTTTTTCTACCAGATAGATCTGCTCTCCCGCATTTGCGTGCTCTAAACTGGCATTGATGCCTATTATATCACCACCAATGACAAGAACATTCTTTATCATTTCTGTTCCCTTAAGTTGCTTTGTAGAGCGGAGTTGTCCCCTCAATTCGATCAATTGTTGCAAAGCCAGCTCTTTTTAAATCAGTCATATGTCTTAAGACTCTAGGTGGTGCCAAATCTAGTTGTTGTGCCAATTCTTTAACCGACACTGCCTTTTCTTTGATTGATAAGCGAATTCGCGCGGAAATAT
>JAEOSO010000166.1 GCA_016840315.1 Candidatus Borrarchaeota archaeon
GTAATCAAAAAGCTTAGAGAGAAAACTAACGACCAGAAAACAGTGTGGTGTAATACACTCTTGTCTGAAATAATTCCTTCACCCAAACCCTTAACCTGGGAGGTCTTAAAGTTAGGACTGTCCAAAGAAGGAAGCTTTGGAATATATGAAAGAGAGATTGGGTTAGGCAAGGTCGCTTCGGAAGGTCTTCTGGAACTTATATCAGGTAAACCTTATTATAATGTATGCAAATTATGTGATGCTTTTTCTTTTTATGGCCTTCCTATCAAGCTATTTGATTATGAGAAGATTAAGAAAGATCCATCTCAGGCAAATCTCTTTCAGCCTCAATTGGATTACGGCAAGTGCGGTGAAAAGCTATTGTTATTTGCATTGAAGTTTATGCTATTACTGCCTTATTCGTTATATAGAACAGGGGCACTTGTATATAAATTAAATAAACTAATAAAAAATTGTCACACGAAGTACACTAAAGAGATATTGCCAAGCTATTTGAAATATATTGAGGAAACAAAGAATAGGGAATTAAAACAGCTTTCAGAAAAAGAATTGGTTGATGAGATAGAGCACCTTATCAGAAACTCGGCATGTATTACCACAAGGGACCACATATACTCTGAAATATGCTTTGGGATTGCCTGTGCGCTGCTTAAATCCTTAGTTGGTGAAAACCAGACTTCCATTCTTCTCAGTGGCATTGAGGGAAACAAACTTTTAGAAACCAATTTACAACTGTGGCTACTGGCAGGCCAAGCGTCTCCTGAAGTAGCTGATATCATCATCAATAATAAGTCAGGGCAAATCCTAGGGGATCTTCTGAAATCAAAAAGCGGACGAGACTATTTAGATAGAGTCCAGCGATTCCTACAAGAATATGGACACAGAACATCTGATGAATATGAACTTGCGACCCCACGTTGGTATGAAGAGCCTGCTAAGGTGTTTGAGATGATTCGACATTATCTGAAAGCAAAGCAAGTAAATCCCGTAGACCACTTTGAAAAACAAAAAACAACTCGAATTGCACTCGAACGGAGAATTATTGAAGATTATTCTATTGGAATACATAAGCTGCTTCCTCTGAAAAGGAAATTGTTTCTATCTGCTTTGAAGTTTTCACAATTATATTCTGCATTGAGAGAAACCACAAAATTCTATCATCTCATGGAATATGCGCAATTGAGACGGTTTTTAGTTGAACTTGGTATGCGTTTTTCGGATAGAGAAAAAAGTGGTATCGAGGACAAAGATGATATATTTTATTTATTGCCTAAAGAGTTGCGTCTCATGGTTCAGAACGAGTTAAGCGACGTTCGGGTTAGACAATTAATTTCGAAAAGAAAAAGTGATCGCAAAATAAATTTATCTATTCAATTACCGCCTGTAATCTTTTATGATTCGTTGGACAGACTTGGGGAACCTGCTGATATAATAGGCTCAGATGTTCTAAAGGGGACTCCCGTTTCAGGGGGCAGGGTAGAAGGGAAGGTAAGAATAATTCACAATGCATCTGAATTTGGAAAATTCCAAGAAGGCGAGATACTTGTTGCACCCAGGACAGATGTAGGTTGGACGCCTTTGTTTTTCACTGCAAAAGCCTTGATAATGGATACCGGTAATGTATTGTCTCATGGAGCTGTAATTGCCAGGGAATATGGCTTACCAACAGTAGTAAATGTTAAAGATGCTTCCAAAATACTAAAGGACGGACAAAAAATAGTTGTTGATGGGGAAGAAGGGAAAGTCTACATAAGCAAGACAGACGAGTAAAAGTTGTGGAAGCATTATAGTAGTTTGCCTGAATCTTTTTTGTAAGCCTACCTAAACTAGATTAGTAGTACCATGTCAAGTTCGAATAGGATTGGTCAATAGCTTCCAGTGATATCCCGTATGAACTTAGATTTACTTTTCGGTCGTTATGTTCTTGCGAGTCATTTGGCCTCTATCCTCCTCTACTATTTGCATGGGTTATCCGACGATCAACAAAGCTATGTAGGGAATAAGATTGAACACAATGACCAATATCTTGTATAGTGCGATGAACGAGTATATCACCACGTTGAAGGTTTCTCTGGAGATGGA
>JAEOSO010000167.1 GCA_016840315.1 Candidatus Borrarchaeota archaeon
GACTAGAGAAGCATCCCTTGGTGTGTTCTTTAACTCTCCTGATAACGTAGATATCGTCATATACCACATGACCTCTCTTAGGCTAATCAACTAATTACTCTTGTTCCTCACGAAACAAGCCCCGTCCCTTTAGGGTGGGTAATTGACTATTTTTTATCTACTGTCCTACTTAATCATCTATCGTAAGATATCCCACTATAGTTTCTTCCTAAAGGAGTTCTTAAGCAAACGCATATTTATTTGCCCGATAAAGATAGTCGAAATACGGGTTCTCTTTCCTTAAAAAAAGTTTCTCTAGCATCTTACATATGTGTTTCGATCAGTGTTATAATAAAACCAGCTGTACACCATCTCAAACTCCTAAAGTTATTAACGCAAGGCACATAGATCCATAACTGTATGATAGTTCTTTAGTTATCATAAATGGAAAGCAAGATACCAAATTTATTGATAAAATGATTTTTGTATAATGAGTAACTAGAAAGAAACTAGTCAATGAAATTATAATTAATCTTCCAAATCCTACTTAATGAACATATTGTGTTTATGTGAAAAATGCGAGATTTATTTGTTGGTGAACAAATTGGATGCGTTTTTAATTGATAAGATTAAAGCAAGATGGGTTCTTGACTCAAGAGGAAATCCAACAGTTGAAGTTGACGTATTTACCCGAGAAGGGTTTATGGGAAGAGGAGCAGTTCCCTCGGGAGCCTCTACTGGCGAGTATGAAGCAGTCGAACTACGTGATAAAGACAAAGCGTTTGCAGGAAAAGGTGTTTTAAAGGCTTTGAAGAACATAAACGGAATTATTGCTCCTAAAGTTAAAAGCATGGACGTCAGAGAACAAGAAGCGATTGATAATACAATGATTGAATTGGACGGAACTGAAAACAAAGGAAATTTAGGTGCGAATGCCATACTCGCTGTTTCTATGGCAGTAAGCCGTACTGCAGCCCAAGTGTTATCCAAACCTCTCTATGTCTACCTCAAGGAACTCATACAGGCGTCAGAATCTAGCGGTGAAGTGAAGTTTTTACTACCAACTCCACACTCCAATGTAATCAATGGAGGAGAGCATGCTGGCAATAATCTGGCGATCCAAGAATTTATGATCATGCCTATTAGTTTCGCAACGTTCAGAAACGCAATTCAAGGTATAAGCGAAGTATATCAAGCACTCAAAGCAGTCCTTATGAAAAAATATGGTCCAATAGCACGAAATGTTGGCGATGAAGGCGGCATGGCACCACCTATGACATTTACTACCGATGCAATGGACGCTCTCGTTACTGCTATTGAAGAAGCGGGCTATAGACCTAAATCTGATTTTCTCTTGGCTATGGACGCAGCTGCAAGTGAATTCTTTGAAAATGATGTGTATCATATTGATGAGAAAGAGCTTACCCCTATGGAACTGTTAGATTATTATTCAGATCTTGTGCAAACATATCCCATAGCTAGCCTTGAGGATCCTTTCGAAGAAAATGATTATAATAGTTTTGCAGCACTTGCCAAAGCACAACCTTCCCTTCAAGTTGTTACCGACGATCTAACTGTAACAAATTTAAAACGTCTAAAAACAGCAATTGATCTTGATTCTGGAAATTGCCTCTTACTCAAAGTAAATCAAATCGGAACACTTACTGAGTCTATTGCTGCAGCGAAACTCTCGTTCGATAATAATTGGGGTGTTGTAGTAAGCCACCGTTCTGGAGAAACGGAAGATTCTTTCATCGCTGATTTCTCTGCCGCTCTCTCATGTGGTCAAATTAAAACAGGTGCACCATGCAGAAGTGATAGAACAGCTAAATATAATCAACTGCTTCGAATCGAAGATGAACTCCAAATTAATGCGGAATATGCTGGTAAGAATTTTGGGACTGCCTATAAACAATATCTTTAAACTTATCTGATCCTAAAGTTCAAGCATCTCTATATAGCGCTTCATAAAAAGAAGAGAAAATATATAGAACGCTTAAAATTTCATCTTTTTTTTGTACAAAAAGATGTCACATTGGGTATTTTTAAATGCTGAAATACCGAAAAGCAAATATAACTTCTCGGAATTCTAATTTTCAGA
>JAEOSO010000089.1 GCA_016840315.1 Candidatus Borrarchaeota archaeon
CCTTCCTCCCGATATTCATCGTAACTCTTCGTTGCAAAAAACTATATGAAGTTAGCGGCTTTCATCCCCTGCCTGTCGGCAGGGGACTTCCCGCCGATAACGCTAAAAAATAATTTAAATATTAGAAAACATTATTTGAAAGATAATCAAGCACTGAAACCAGAATGATAAATACCAGTTAACTAAGACAGGAACTTCAATATTTGAGTTAGAAGCCGCTTTTGAATATTATTCATTCTCTTCCTTTCGGACAAGATCTCCTTGGGTGAATTAATGAAAAGTCTATCAGAGAGAATTGTTCTCTTTCTTTCTATAGTCACGATGATTGCGGCTCTTGGGGCGGGTCTCATTACACCTATCTTCTCGGTATACCTCTATGAGAACATGAACTTTAGTGTATTAACTATAGGGCTAATTTATTCAATTTATACGATAGGTCTTGCTATATTCCCCATCCCTTTTGGCATTTTCTCTGATAAAAAAGGCAGAAAACCAACCGCCGCCTTAGGTCTTCTTGGGTACGCCATTTCATACCTTCTTAGAATATTTGCCAGCAAACCAGAAGAATTTGGAGCATTATCTGCCCTTGAAGGATTGGGAGACTCTTCCTTTAAGCCAGCGGCTCAGTCTGCAATTGCAGATGAAGTCGCTAGTGATGAACGTGGAAGTGCCTATGGGATGTATAATGCTGCAGCTGCGGGAGGGATTATTTTAGGTTATCTTTTAAGTGGAATAATTGTAGTATGGTTTACGAATTTCTTAATTTCTTTCATAATTGGTGGCGTGCTCTCTGCAATCTCGCTGATTGTTTTACTGCTATTGATGAAGGAAACTCTAAAATACAATACTGCAGCAAATTACAAAATAAACTTAAAACAGATTTTTAATGAAAAAATCAGACGCCCCATGTTCATCTACCTCTTCGCTAGCAGCTTAGGCAATTTTGGTGTAGCAGCGATTCTGCCAATTTTGTCAATTTTCGTAATATTGCAGTATAATCTTCCGCTATACTTTGTTGGAGTTGTGTGGTTTACATACATGCTATCAAGCAGCATTTCATCAATACCATCAGGAAAACTCTGCGATTTTTATTCCTCGAAAAACATTATGGGCATAGGTCTTCTTGTTACGGCTATTGCCTTTTACTTATTGGGTACACAAAATACATTGATTCTTCTATTAGTTTCGTGTATTATTTTTGGAACTGGATTTGCAATGGTTGCCAATTCTAGTACCGCTTACATGATGAATCTTACATCAACTGAGATCAGAGGGAGGACAATAAGTGTTCTAAATGTCTTAAAGATGGCTGGTGGCGCCTTTGGACCAATTGTATCTGGTATCTTATGGGAAGAATTTGCCCCAGTTTATAGTTTTTTGATTCCAGCCGTAGTAATTTTCGTCGCAGGTCTCTTCTTCATCATAACTGGCACTTCAGATGAAGAAATCAAAAAAAGGATGATAGCTAATAAATTTTAAGCATAAATTTATTAAGAAGGTGCATGCTTTGCATTACAGAATTCAGCATGCTATTATCCTAGAAGAAATAGAAAAATCACTTACGGCTGATTGAAATGAGTTTAGATAGTAATGAATCGATCTCAAGAATTCGATATTATCCTTTGGTTTCTAGTACATATTTTGTTGAAGGCATTGCGTCAATCTTAACTTCTGCTTTCCTCCCTGTTTATCTAATTGTGTTCGTTGGCTTAGATGTAGTCACCGTAGCGGTTTACTCTACTATAGCATTTATTCCGTGGCTGGGAAAACCAATTTGGGGATTTGTTAGCGATAAGTATTCTATTACTCTCTTTGGAAGAAACTTAAGAAGAAGACCCTACATCGTCTTGGGGAGTGTCTTAAACTTTGCCTTATTGCCGCTTCTGGTGATTATTGATCCCCTTAATGGACTACTTTACGTCACTGTCTGGTTCTTCCAAAATCTTGGTTGGTCTATGCTAGATACATGTGTAGATGCCCTAAGCGTTGAAAACGAAACAACAAAACGAAACCTGCTTAGCATGGTCCTGTGGATCGGATCATATCTGGGTACGCTATTTGCTGGCTTTGTAATCGGATCTATACTTATGGCGGGCAATTTTGTCTCTGGTTTCATTATCGGTGCACTAGTATCGACTATTACGATCCTCTTTGTTGTCTTTGCACCTGAAAGAGAAGTAGATAAAGCACAAAGCGTCACAAGTGACGATATCAAGGAATTTTTTAGCAAGGATAACTTAAAGGATATTTTTTCCAACCAACGCTTCGTCATATGGGGACTGATCTTTGCCGCGTTCTATAACATAGATTCTGGCCTCACGGACTTCTTTTTTGAGCCGTGGATGGTTCAAAAATTCGGGGCGACTATTTATCAGGTTGGTGCTTTTGCCGCGGTAACTTCTATCTTCGCTATAATCGGTGCTGTTGTTGGTTGGCTATTTGGGGAAAAAATACGACAAGTGGGTCAGAAAAAAGTAATTTCATTTGCCCTACTATGTTTCGCGCTAGGATACGCCCTCACAGCTTTTGTAAACACGTTAACAGAGTTATATTATGTCTGGGTATTCATTTTCTTAGCTGTCGGTTTCGGCAGAGTTGCACAGATTGCAATTTTCATGGATATAACTAAACCAAAAATCGCTGGTGTCATGTTTGCATTCTATATGGCGTTTTTAAACATAGGAACTTTTATCGGTCGTGGACTAGCTGGAGTTGTTGTTCCCGCCCTTGGCATGGAAGGTACATTTTTCCTCGTAGCACTATTTATGCTGTTACTCATTATTCCTGTAAACTTGATTGATACAGAAGCAGCAAGACAGGTCTACCTTGAAGGGTCAATTACCCCACCCTAAAGGGACGGGGCTTGTTTCGTGAGGAACAAGAGTAATTAGTTGATTAGCCTAAGAGAGGTCATGTGGTATATGACGATATCTACGTTATCAGGAGAGTTAAAGAACACACCAAGGGATGCTTCTCTAGTCCCTTGCTCTGTAAATGGTGGTTTAAACAGAGAGGAAACTCTCAGTGATCATCATATAGTACTGACTGATAACCTTGGCGAAGAGAACCTACCTGCTTTAAAGCAATTTAAAGGAGGCGATAGGACTTGAGAGTACCTATCTATGTGTTGAACTTGAGAGGGCAACCTCTCATGCCTACCACACAACGCAAAGGAAAGAAGTTATTACAAGAAGGAAAGGCAAAAGTTGTAAAACGATGTCCTTTTACCATTCAGTTGAACTATGCCACTGGAGAAACTAAACAACCGATTAAACTCGGAGTGGATATAGGATATGCAAACATTGGATTTAGTGCCAAGACCGATAAGTTAGAAGTTATCAGTGGAACGTTGGTCTTACGACAGGACGTCTCTAAAAAGATAGAAGAAAGACGTATGTATCGTAGAACTCGTAGAAGTAGATTAGGGTATAGACCACCTAGATTTAATAATCGAACTCGCCCTGAAGGATGGTTAGCCCCCAGTACTCAGCATAGACATGACTCACATATTAGATTAGTAACTAAACTAGCAACGTTACTACCGATAACCTTCAAAAAAGTAGAGGTGGCGAATTTTGATGCACACAAAATGCAGCACCCAGAAATTACAGGAATAGCATATCAGCAGGGCGAACTTCAAGGCTACGAAGTCAAAGAATACCTGTTAGACAAATGGGGGCGAAAATGCGCCTATTGTGGTAAAACAACTGTCCCTTTAGAAGTCGAGCATATTATTCCTAAAAGTAGAGGTGGGACAGATCGAGTATCTAATTTGACGATTTCATGTAGAGCCTGTAATGTCAAGAAGGGAAATCAGACCGCAGAGGAGTTTGGTTATCCTCACATCCAGCAACAGGCAAAGCAACCTCTTAAAGCACCTACCTGTATAAATAACATTCGTTGGAGGATAGTGGAGCAGTTAAGGGCAGAACATACTTACGGGTACGTTACCAAGTACCAGCGTAACAAGCTAGGGCTGGAAAAGTCACATATTAACGATGCGTTTGTCATTACTGGAGGTACAAATCAAGAACGGTGTCGTCCTTATCAGGTCATTCAAGTCAAGCGCAATAATCGTTCTATACAGAAGAATAGAAAAGGATTCAAACCGTCTATTAGGAGACAGCGATATGAATTACAACCGTATGACCTTGTAAAATATAACAATAGAACGTATAGAGTAAAAGGAGTTCATTGTCTTGGAAAGCGTGTTGTGTTGGAAAATCCTACAGGAAAAAATCCAAGTGTTGCAATTAAAAACGTGAAGTTGGTAAAATATGGAAAAGGGTTATTATTCAACTTATGTTAGCTTCTGCGCCTCTTTCCTCTCCACCTTAAAGGGAAGGAGTCTCCAGAGGCGATCTCAATGATTTGTCATCCTTTTCTTTCTATTTTTATTTGATTAAGTTTAACTTTATCGGCGGGAAGTCCCCTTCCGACAGGCAGGGGATGAAAGCCGCAGGCTTTATATAGTTTTTTGCATCGAAGAGTTACGATGAATATCGGGAGGAAGGCAGGGATACAAGACTCCCGGTAGGATGACAGAAGAGGCGCCCCTGTGAGCTAGGATTCGTACAGTTGCTAACCAGCGCGAATAGCCGCGAAGGTAACAGCACAATAGCATTTGACGAATCCATAAGGTGTGATGCTGGAACTAAAGTTTCCTATCACCGAATGCTAGGGGGACAGGCCATCCTCAAAAGAGGATGAACTGCGACACACAGCCGAACGTAAAACGAGAGTTTCCCGCATGGGTTGGGAGGACTCGCATGAAGCTCCATCCGTAAGGGTGGAGTAGTTCACTGCGTCCCTCTTTCTTGATTTTTTCCATGTATATAGAAAGACATAAAAACGCCGATGAGCTTGCAAAAGACAATTGGAAATATTCGTAAGACTTTTTTTTAGGGGGTATCTCCAGTTAAGAGTGAATTTTCCATTTTTGCCACATCAACCAGACGAACATAATGTGGCTGATAGAGAATGTATTAAGTAAGGTGAAAAACAAATGTCTATAGATAGAGGAAACTCTGAGACTTCTGTTGGAGATTTATCTCCAAGATCAAGAGAAGTCAATGTAAAAGTAAAAGTTGTAAAAATGAACGAGATTAGAGAAGTTACAAGTAGAAGGGATGGCTCAATTAATAGAGTAACCGAAGCCTTGGTAGGCGACGAAACAGGATCCATCTATTTAACACTTTGGAATGAAAATATCGACAAAGTTAAAGTTGATGGTACCATCAAAATAGAAAACGGATATTGTAATCTGTTTAAAGGAAACATGCGCCTGAATATCGGCCGATATGGCTCAATGTCAGAGATTGAAGAAGAAATCACAGCAAATACAGAAAATAATTTGTCAGACAAAATGTATGAAGATCAGAGAGATGACAGAAGACGAAGTTACGGCCGAGACGACAGATCTTATCGTAAACGTAGATACTGAAAACAATTAAACCGTCAATTAATTCAATTTTTATACGTTTTTTTATTATTTAGGCTACTTTTTTAAATGGACAAATAAGTTTCAGTTTTGATCTGCCATTTTGAAAGTTCAGTAGCGACCATTAAGACGTATATATCTTAACTTACTCTCGTCTTTTAAGAAAGGTCTCAAGTTGGAGTTTAGTAGGGCTTCCCCTTGTTTCGGATCGTGTAGCATTTAGTGCACCAGCAGCGTTCGCATAAAGTAAAGCATCTTTTTCAGAAAGTCCCATGCTCAAGAACGCAGAGAGCACACCGAAAAACGCATCTCCACAACCTACTGTGGAAACTACATTTAGACTCATTTTTTGTAAGTCGATTCCTGGAATCTTAAATATTTCACGATTATGTGTATAGGTGCATCCATTTTTACCCTGCTTAAAGATTATTTTTATTTCTTGATTAATTTTGGAAATTAACGCTGTTGTTTCATTCAGATCTTTGAGTCCGCTAAGAGTTTCTGCTTCAACCTCATTTAGCAAGAGGTAATTCACGAATCGAAGACATTTTGAGAGAACAGATAATCCTTTAAGTACTTTCGTACCAGGATCCCAAAGAACTTTTACATCGTATTCACTGCCAAGTTTAGCCAACATCTCAGCGGTTTCTAAAGGAGGATCTGAAATTGCAATTATTTGAGCTTCTTTGATTAAGTGAATACGTTCTGGTAACGTTATATCCTGCGGCTCTATTTTATTATTTGCGCCAAAGTAAGTATGAATAACATTTTGTCCAACTTCATCTATGACTATATATGCCTGACCTGATTCAACGCCGTTAACGATTTTAATTCCGTCCGTAACCACAGCTTCTTCTTTTAGAATGTTTATCTGCTCTTTTCCTATTTCGTCATTGCCGACTCCCCCAAAAATCGCTACTGTGTTCGGATCTGAAACTCGCGCTGCTGCTACTGCAACATTCGCTGCCTTTCCCCCCGGAACTCTACCTATCTCTTGTATAGGAACCTCTTCTCCAGCTTTAGGAAATCTTTTTACAAAGAGTTTTATGTCGCTATTAATTGCTCCACATGTAATAACTCGTACCATTTTGTTCATAGCCTTTAATGTTGATATAATCAACCGTTTTCAAGTTAGTGATCTTAGAGACTTTTCTACCGGATTATAGTTTAGATGCTAAAAGGACAGTCATGTGCACAATTTCTTTTTCGTTAATTTTGGGGAAAAATTTTCCTAACATTTCTTTTAGGAACTCATAATCTATAAGTTTAGACTGATCCAAGGTCAGGTGTTCATGCTTCTCAATAAAATCGCCTATTGTCATTGGATCACTTATCTGTCTTGTGAAAACTGATGGCATCAGAAGCGCCACCATACCTCGCCCCACCACCCTGTTCCATTCTATAAGAGAGGTTTCTAAGGATTCATATAGTGGAGTTCGTGAACTACCCCACCCTGACGGATGGGGCTTCCTGCGAGTCCTCCCAACCCTTGCGGGAAACTTTCGTTTTACGTTCGGCTGTGTGTCGCAGATCATCCCTATGAGGATGGCCCGTCCACCTGGCATTCTGTGATAGGAAACCTCAGTTCCAGCATCACACTATACGGATTCGCCAAATTCTATTTTACTTGTACC
>JAEOSO010000015.1 GCA_016840315.1 Candidatus Borrarchaeota archaeon
ATGAATGCAAATCCTTCAAAGTATTTAAAACTGAAATATTGAAAAAAAGAAGAGTTAAAAGTTGAATTTCACCTGAAGTGATCTCTGACAGTCCAGAGGTATATCACGATGATCACAGGAATAATGATTCCGATAATAGGACCTGCAGAACCTTGAAATACTGCTGAGCCAATGCCTAGCACAATCTGGATAATATTTAGAATTATAACGAGCCACCACGCCCACATTTTGAGTTGCCAAAGCGCAAACGTCACAAAGAATAATAAGATGCCAATGACAAGTATTGATACACTTAATACTAACCCAAGTCCTGAACCAATTGCCAGACTAGCTATTGCGCCAATGGCGCCTAACCCGATAAGGATTATAGCCCCGATCCATGAAAGGATGCAAAGAATTGTCACACCTAATGGTCTGTCCGCCATTTTCCTCCACTCCTTTTTGTGAAAAATTCGCTAGTATCTTTGATACCTTCATCCTAAAAAAATCTTTAGGATTTATATCTGAAGTTCTAGTTACTAAGCAGCCTCATGTCTTAATGGCACAGATGAACGTGTTACTAATTGTTTTAACCACTATTTGCAGTTCTAAAATAGAAAAAAAAGGAATTAAAATATTGCTAACTGAAGTGGTCTTTGACGGTGAACAGATAGATTACGATGATTATTGGAAGTATGATTCCAAAGATAGGGCTTATGTCACCAGCAACAACCGCTCCGCCGATACCCGTCACAATTGAAATAACATTTAGTATTACGATCAGCCACCAAGCCCACATTTTGAGTTGCCAAAGCGCAAAGGTCACCAGGAACATTACAATACCCATGATGAGCATTACCGCTCCTACAATGAACAAAATTGGTATCCAGAACCCGCCTAATACAGCTAACGCACCCATTGCCATTAACGCAATTGCTCCGATCCATGAAAGGATGCAAAGAATTGTCACACCTAAAGGTCTCTCAGGCATTTTTCCTCATTCCTTTTTGTGAAAAATTTCAGTAGTGACTTTGTTGCTTTCATCTTAAAAAACCTTTAGGGGTCAGTAAATTTTTTACTGGTTGTTAGATATTTCTTGATGTCGTGTGGAAGGTGGATGGGATTCTAGAACATGATCCACACAATTCGAATGCCAGTTAATGACATCAAATCTTAATGGTATCTTAAAATAATGATGAAAAATATTAAAACTTATTTACAACCATTACGTTGAAAAACCAAAAAGCTATATAAAATCTGGAAGCCGTTTTAATGATAGCAAAGCAAAAAGGTTTACCCTTTTGAAAGAAGGGATGAACTGCGATAGTATTATATACTCTGGTATTGAAGTAGGGTGTGTAACAGTTAGTGATTCTGCCCAGCATTCCCGTACGCTATCGATTCTGCGGGAAGGCTGACAGCGAATCATCGTTTCGTACAAGGCCTGTCCCCTATATGGCGACAGGTATCCCGCTCAACCGTCCTAGCGGGGCCTCCACTCATGTTCGTATCGTGGGTGGATAGACACTATTCTCAGTGATAGATGTCTATTATGAAAGGAACGGTATAGTACCTATGGTGCGTAGGGAATTTACGCCTGTGGACATCGAGACCTCCGTAACCCACAAGGGGATCGAGTCTGGTGGTTGAAGCAGGAAGCCTCATCGCTTTAGTATGAGGTAGCTCACTTACGAAACCACATATAATAAGAAGGGTGAAAAATTGAGTTCAATTACTTGTCCTGAATGTGGCACTATGAATACGCCAGACAGTGTTTTCTGCGCGGCATGCGGTGCCTCATTAGCAACAGCGACTACTGCACCACCCCCACCGCCACCATCAGCGACTACTGCACCACCACCTCCAACCGTCTCTCCTGTAGAACGGCCAACAGGAGTTACTATTTTAGGAGTGCTGGCTGTAATCGCAGGAATTCTTCAGATACTTTCTGGAATACTACTCGCATTTTTATTTGATTCAGGAGGAATTGTCGTACTCTTCTTGATCATTGCGATTTTCTATTTTATCACAGGTTGGGGCTTACTAAATCTTAAGAAATGGAGTTGGTACATCGCCTTAATTTTGTCAATAATAGGTCTTGTTGGCTTTCCTGTAGGGACGATCATAAGCGTAATCGTTCTTTGGTATCTCTGGAAAACTAGAAACTACTTTGGTCTATAGCCGCATAAACTCTTTATCAGCATCCCTCTACTATTTTTTTATGGCTAAGTTTGAAAAACCATGCCCTTAATATACCCGCAATCTAGTAGTTTCGTAATACGAGATTGATTGGAGAGGGAATTCAATCCTTCCGTAACTTACTTTTTTTTCTAGTTGTTTTTAACATGAAAAATCACACTTTATTAGCTTATCAATGCGATAAAGTGTTTTATCTGAAAGTTATGCTCTAGAAAAGAAGTTTGTTTTCGTTTAGAGGATTTGCGGAGGATTTTACTAGAAAGTTATTTATAAGTTAGTACCCTGATAATAGTGATGATGATAGTACCAAGACGGTGGTACTAAAACAAAAAAGAGACTTATGAAGGAAAATTACTGTTACACTATAGAGAGATGTTCAATATGAGTGAAACGGTTTATTGTTCCAAATGCGGTGCGATGAATTCTGGCGATTCTAACTTTTGTGCATCATGCGGCGCTTCATTAGCCCCTCCAAAGGAAGTTATACCCCCACCTCCAGCAACAACTGCTCCACCTCCGCCCCCCACTACAGCGCCTCCACCACCCCCACCTCCAACGACATCATCTCCTTATGAAACTCAGATGACTGACGCCCAACTTATGACAGTTCGTAAAAACGAAGGTATAAGCGTTATTCTAACTATCATTCTTCCAGGCTTAGGGCATTTATACGTAAACAAAATAAAACGAGGTCTTGTCTTCATCGTTATAAGCATTATAATGTGGATCATTGGAGCGACAATAATTCTAATTCCTATAACACTCGTCTGGTACTTATATGGAATCTATGATAGCTACCAATTGACCAAGAAACACAACGAAGCACTTTTTAGTCTACGACGCCCACCGCAAGAAAATGAATTCTAAAACATCTTGACTCTCATCACTTTTTTGCAGGAAAAGTGATATTTTTCTAATTTTTTAGTGAGTAAATGCACAATAGCTTTATTTCATGTCCCATTCTTTAATGAACTGGTTTAGGTGCTCCTCTCCATAGAATTTGTTAATGTAGTCCGTTGCCGTTTTTCTCGCCTTTTTAAGTTCTTGATCTGTTTGGATGGTCCAAATAGGTGTTCTGTGAGTTCTCTGTTCCCTTAACCAATCTGTGTCTATGGTCTTATATGCTACACCCTCATGGTTACCGATATGTGTTAAATCCATTATCATGTCGCCTATTTGAGGTCCGGCAATATAGGTCCCTGGTTTGGTTTTACCGGCTTCGCCAACGACGACAACGTAGTTACAATTTTCCCTGGCCCTGATTCGTGCAAAAAGATCAGTTTCCAAGAAGTAGGGGATAGGCATGCGACTAGGCACATATATGATTTCTGCTCCCATCTCGCCTAGCATTTTCATAAAATCAGGTATCCATAACTCTATGCATTGACCGAGACCTATTTTACATTTACCAGTGTCATATACTTCAGGTTTATCTCCAAGTTTGAATTTATAGCCTTGAGATCTTACTACAGCAGGTTCCCATGAGCAATAGGGATGCATTTTATTATAGATAGTTGCAATACCTCCGTCAGGCTTTATTAGAATAACAGAGTTATGTATTGTCTTTTCTTCTTTGTCTATATAGCGATTCAGGTTAATGCCTAGCCATACCCCGTGCTCATTTGCAAAACTCGATACATTGTCGAGCACTTCACAACTATCCAAATCACAAATGTAACTAAATCCTACAAAGTATTCTGGGAAGAAGATATAGTCACATTCAACTCGTATGGCATCTTTGCACATGTCTAGCTGTTTTCTTAACCTATCCATTGGTTTCATTTCATGTGGTAATAAAGGCTGTAGAGCAGCAATTTTTATTTTACCCATTGGAAATAACCTCGCTTTTTATCAATCAAATTCTTTTGTCCACCAGCCGATAACGTGCTTTATGATGCAATGTCATCCTTGTGAACCAAAAAGGCGTTCAAGGAGTTTCTTAGTTTTAATTCTGTGCATATCAAGCCCTAATTCTTTTGGTTGGAGTCCCATCGCAAGTCCTAGGAGTTCCATGTAATAAAGCACTGGGATATTGTATTCCTCATTAAAGTTCTTTTGAATCTGAAATTGCCCGACATCAAATTGGATGAAACAGAATGGGCATACCGTTGTAATACAATCTGCCCTAACTCTTTTCATTTCAATAAGTTTTTGCCGTGTCATTTTCAATGCAGAATCCATATCTATACTACGAATTCCTGTTCCACAACACTCCATCTTCTTGAGGTATGGGATGCTTGTAGCGCTTAAGGCTTCAACTAATAAATCAATTGACTGAGGTCTCTCTGGGTCATCAAATGCCAAAATTTCACTTGGTCTAACCAGATGACAACCATAATGGACTGCAACTTTCAGATCCGATAAAGGATGAGTTACGACTTCCCTGATTTTCTCGACGCCAATATCTTCGAATAATATCTCTACAATGTGGCGGACTTTGATGTTTCCTTTAAACTCTCGATTTATTTGAGAAAGAATGCCATTTACTTCATCCTTTAAGGTGGGCTCATGAATCAGTACATGATTAGTTGTTTTTAGCGTTTCAAAGCAACCATTACAAAGAGTTAACATGTCATGACCCATTTCTTCTGCTATGGCGATATTTCGTGCCCCTAAGGAAAACCATGTTTTTTGGTCAAGCGACTGAATCCCGATAGGATCTGGACAACATCCCGCCCCGTTCAACGTTAATAATTCTATATTAAAAGTAGGTAAGACACGCCTGACCGAAGCTTCAAAGTTCTGAAGACGTAAGGGAATCATGCAACCAAGAAAAAAGCCATAGCTTGTCATTGCTTCTCTTCCTCCTCCTGTTTCTTGAGATTGGATCCATTGAATTCGAGTTTTTTATCAATGCCTGTTAATTCCATTATCTTTTGAATTTCATCAACATTGACAGCAGGAAACTCTGGCAGTTCCAGTTTTTTTCTGCGTCTTTCTATCGGAGATGAAAGTGCAACTGTAGTGCCTGTTGTGTATATCTGAATTGCTTCTTCTTTAAATCCTACTGGAAACTTCCCTTTTGAAGTCGCAACATTCTTTAACTGAAAAAGAACTTCTGAGGGGTAAACTAATTCTGGACAGCGTTCTACGCACGCATGACAAGCAGTACACAGCCAAATTACATCATCAGAGACCATTTTATCTGTGCTTCCAAGGAGCATGTAGGCGATTATTTTGCGAGGATTAAACGTACCGGTAATTTTGGCGGAGGGACATGCACCGGTACAGGTGCCGCATTGATAGCAGCGCTTAATTAGTTCTTCGAAATATTCTGGCATCGTTCCTCTCTCTCGTCCTGCAAATTAATTTTAAAATTTTTGGCCGAAAATTTTTGTCTTGGCTCTCCAAAAATCATTTATAATGATTTCTATGGATTTTAATAAACGATAATAAGGCGTACAAAGTAATCATGTTTAATAAATACCTTGCCTATAAAAAGACTTTGAAGTAGGTGAAGTTTTGGCTTAATCATTTTCGAAATGAAAAGCGCGCTAATATCTATATATTCCACAAGGTTTATTGAACACAAACCAAATGGCTTCTTAACAAGAGAGGGATGTAAATGGAAAATCTCAAATCAATAGATGATATCAAAGTCAACGGAAAAAGAGTTCTAGTTAGAGTAGACTTCAACTCCCCTATTGATCCAGCGACAGGGAAAATTCAGGATGATACAAGAATCAGACGTCACGCAAGAACTATTCAGAATTTAGCCAAACGTGGTGCAAAGGTAATTGTAATGGCGCATCAAGGTAGACCTGGAGACGCAGACTTTACAAGCCTTGAGCAGCATGCCGAAGTGCTTGGTAAAGTGCTAGGACGCCCTGTTAAATTTGTAAATAGTATATTTGACGAAACGGCGAGAGATGAAATTAGTAAGTTAAGAGAGGGAGATATTCTCGTCCTTGAGAACACCCGTTTTTATTCAGAAGAGGTTATTGAACGCCCTGTTGAAGAACAAGCAAAGATAGAAATGGTACAAAAGCTAGCACCCTTACTTGATGCCTATGTAAACGACGCGTTTTCTGCTGCACATAGATCTCAACCTTCCCTTGTGGGTTTTATTCCGGTTTTACCCTCGGTCCTCGGCAAGGTCATGAAAGCCGAAATTGATGCGCTGATGAAAGCTGCGGGCAGTTCTGCACAAAAGCCCTGTGTTTACGTGCTAGGTGGAGCAAAACCGAAAGATACTCTAAAAGTAATAGAGTATGTATTAGAGCAAAATATCGCAGATTCAGTTCTGGCTTCTGGTGTAATGGGAAATCTATTCTTGTTAGCAAAAAACTTTGATATCGGCGATGCCTACAGAGATTTCCTTACAGAGAAAGGATATATCAATGTTATTGATAAAGCTACAGATGTATTAAACAAGTTTAAAAACAGAATCGAACTGCCAGAGGACATCGCTATAGCGGAAAACGGACAGCGTGTAGAAGTTTCTCTGGATGAACTGCCATTGCCCACAGGGCGGCTTCCGTGTGACATTGGCCAAAAAACCATCGCAAAATTCTCAAGAATTATAAATCAAGCAAAAACTATAGTATGTAACGGTTCACCAGGTCAGTACGAAAAGGAAACTTTTGCTCTTGGAACAAAGGAACTCTTTTCTGCCATAGCAGAATCAGAAGCGTTTTCAGTGGCTGGAGGCGGTCACACAATTGCTGGCTTGAACAAATATGGCTTACTTGACAAGATTTCATTTGTCTCAACTTCAGGAAAAGCAATGTTGTTGCTTCTCATGGGAGAACATAAGAAATTAACTGTTCTTGAGGCTTTCAAAACTTATAGTCATTCCTAACAGCTTTTTCTTTTTCAATTAAGCAATAGAAAAAATAAGCAACGAGCTATCTCATAACTTTTTGGCAGTTAATTCAGCCGCCAAGCATACCGTTTCCAAAGTATCCGCAATTGGGGGAGCATAGCACGTATCTACTTTTGCAAGCTCATTTACTGTCATATTACTCTGGATAGCAGTGGCCACCATATTGATCCTATGTCCAACGTCCTCACGTGCTACTATTTGCGCTCCTATGACCCTGCCATCGCCTTTTCTTGCAAGAATCTTTACCTTTACTTTAGATCCTCCGGGGAAATAGTGTGGTTTTGTATGCCCTGTCATCTTTCCAATGACTACATCAATGTTTGCTCTTTCCGCTGCCCACTTTGTTAAACCGGTTGCCCCAATTTCCAAGCCGTGTATCTTGGTCACTGAAGACATAAGTACGCCAGGAAAGATATCTCGAATTCCCGCAGCATTTCTGCCTGCCACTCTGCCCTGACGAGTGGCTGTCGTTCCTAACTGAGAAAGGACGTATTCTCCTGTGATCAAATGCTTGCATTCCACACAATCGCCTACAGCATATATACCTGGAATATTAGTTTCCATAGATTCATTCACTCTGATGCCTTTTCCGATGTTTATACCGGCTTCTTTTGCCAATTTAACATCTGCGCGCACGCCAGTTGCGTTGATTACAAAATCTGTATCTATCGTTTCGACGCCAATAACGCATGCGTTAACCTCTTCATCGCCCAATATTTCATCGACTCCACAACCGGTTATCATACCAATTCCAAGACCCATCAGTTCCTTTTCTACATCTTTGGACATGTCTTTATCTAGCACAAGAGGCAAAATGTAAGGTAGCATCTCAACTATAATAACCTCAAGTCCTCGTTCCCGCAAGGCAACAGCTATTTCAAGACCAATGAGTCCTGCCCCAATTATAACAACCTTTTTTGAGGTTTTAGCCCTTTCCTCAATTAATATTCCATCTTCGATGGTTCTAAGAGGTAAAACTCCTTCTGTTTCAATCCCAGGGATTGGAGGACAAAAAACTTCTGCACCGGTCGCAAGAATTAGTGAGTCATATTCAATTTGTGATTCAGTTCCATTTTTATCTATCGCCATAATGTATTTGTCATCAGGTTCTATCTGTGCGACGGTGATTTCAAGCATGAGGTCTATTTTTGACATTGTGAAGAAATCTTGACCATAGACTGTTAATTCATCATAATTTGGAATTTCGCCTCCGATTACGAAGGGCAACCCACATCTGGAAAAACCAATTCTCTTATGCTTATCAATTAGCGTTATCTCGGCCTTTCGATCCGCTTTTCTTGCAAAGGCTGCTGCACTACTTCCAGCAGCACCGCCACCTACTATCACTATTTTTCGTGTCATTAATCTGCCTCTACTAATTATTTGTCAATAACCTTTTTTATTTTCTTAAATATTGAACCATTTAACTAAGTTAACTCAAGACTTCTATCTTCAGATAGACAATCAGCCTAATAACCGCTATACAATCCTCTTAAATGCATATGATTGGTAATACAATTTGTAATAAATTCTTGTACTCATGTAGTACAAGTTTAATAAAATCGATGACCTGGATCGTATCAAATGAAAAATAACTGGAAAATAAAAAAACGAAAAAATTTGAAAATAATTATTCTTCTTTTACTACCTCTTCATAGAACTCTACTGCATCATCAAAAGTCATGAGATTTGCAAGTTCTGCGTCAAGGTTTGAAGGTTTCACTACGACCATCCACCCTTCATCATAGGGTGATTCATTTACTAATTCTGGACTGTCTTCTAACTCGCCATTGATTTCAGTGATAATTCCGCTGATTGGGGCAAGTAAGTCGCTGACAGTTTTTACACTCTCGACTTCGCCGAAACTATCGCCTTGGCTTAACTCGTCGCCTTCGTCTAATAGATCTACTACGACAACTTCTTTAAGTTGTTTTTGGGCATGATCGGTGATACCAATCCTGCATTTACCATTTTCCACTTTTAACCACACGTGATCCTTCGCATAGTAGAGTCCTTCACGTACCTCTACATCATTAACAGCTACCATAGTATTACACCTCTAATCATTATTGTTACATTTTAATGAGGGTATGGAAAGAACCCCTTTAAAATTTTAACGCTAAAATCTTTAAAATATGAAATTTTGGAATCTAACTCCTTAAGATTTCCAAAATCTTTCGCCAGTCAACATGTTTCTCAATTAATCCTTTCATAAGCTTAATTGTACTGAGTTTAGGTCGTGTCTTACCTACGATACCCTCAATTTTTCTTACTGTGCTGAATGTGTCGTATGGCACCAGAATAACGGGGATACCTCTCTCATCTGCTTTAACTAAAACATGAGTGCTAGGGTGCAAGTTCCCCGTGAGGATAAGCACGGAAGTATCAGTTGTGAGTGCTGCAAGAGCGGTATCTGGGCGATCTCCTCCTAAAATAACGGCTTTACGAACAGATCTTCTAAACCAGCGTAAGGCTGCTTCGGGGCTCATTGCTCCTACAAGGAAGTCTTCGACAATTAAATCATCCATTCTATCCTTACCGACCAGGATTTCTCCTCCCCCTAATGCATTGTAAATGTCTGAAACTGACGGTGCGACGATACTGGTTTCTGCGGGAATTATTCCAAAGATTGGGACCTCGAATTGTTCCAATAGTGGTCTCGTTACCCCTTGAATGCGCTCCAGTACATAAGGCTCGATAAAATTGAAAATAATTCCTGAACATATAGAGGTACCAGCTCTTTGCTCAAGAAAGAATTTTTCTCTTAATATGGTATCAGTTGTTCGATCGTCTTTCCCAGTCACGATAAGTATTATTTTTGAGTCAAATTGTTTTGCGAGCATGGCTGCATCAAGATCAAAGCTGATGAAATCGTGTAAGCAGCATGAACTCTCAATTATGAGAAGGTCGACATCCGCTGACAGTTTTTCATAAGCAGCATGAATTTTTTGATGAAACTCTTCTTTCTTTCGTATTTCCTCAAGATATCGTGTTGGTCGTAGCAAGACTGGACTAATAAGTTCAAGTGGGTAATCCAACTCAAGAATTGTCTTTGCTAGGTGAGCGTCTTCATCATGTACATCTTCATGAATTCCTGGCTTTCCTATGGGTTTAAAGTAGCCAACACTATATCCTGTTTTTTCCTTAATGAGAAGTGCTAAAGCTAAAGCCACGGCGGTCTTCCCAGAATATCCTGTTGGAGATGTAATCAATAATTGCATTATATACATCCTCCAGTTGGGGAGAGGTAGTAAACATCTCGTTAAATATCTTTTCTTGAATTGCCATCTATTTGGTAGAGGTTTGAAATCTAATATTGCAAACTAATTTTGACATCAAGCGCACTCGCGCCTTCGTCAAGCGGGTACGCGAAAAGCGGATTGATATCCATTTCTACGATCTCTGGAAACTCGGTAACAAGTTGAGAAACTCTCAGAATCATATCAACTACTGAATTAATGTCTGCAGGAGGTTCGCCCCGTACACCCCTCAATAAAGTACCTGCAGCTTTGGTTTCTACAATCATTTCTTGGGCGTCCTCGCGCGACATTGGTGCAAGTCTGAACGTGACGTCCTTTAGAACTTCGACAAAAATACCACCAAGCCCAAACATCACCATCGGCCCGAATGTAAGGTCTCTACTCATTCCAATGATCAATTCACGCCCTTTGGGGTTCATTTTTTGTACTTGTACGCCGTAAATCTTAGCTTGTGGCATATACCTAACGCTATTTTCAATTATTTGATTGTAGGCATCGATTATTTCCTTTTCTCCTTGTATTCCTAAACGTACCGCGCCAATATCTGTCTTGTGGATGATTTGAGGTGATGCTATCTTGAGAACGACAGGACCACCGTATCCAATTTGCTGCGCGATTTCAGCTGCCTCTATGGCTGAGCTTGCTAACTGAGTTGCCGGAGTTGATATTCCATAGGCATTGGCAACCGCAATGGCCTCGTGTCCCAATAAATTCTTCCTGTTATCCTGTCTTACCTCACTGAAGATCTCATGTGCTTTAGAGGCGTTAATGTCTGGAAATGGTTCTGGTAATTGGCGTTCTTCTTCTTTCAGATACAATGAATATTTTGCTAATTGAGACATTGCAGCGACCGCACGTTCAGGAAAAGGAAAATTCGCAATGCCAGCCGCTCTAAGTTTATTATCACCTTTTCGAGCGTCAAATCCACCTATAAAACTCGTTATAATTGGTTTGTTGGATAGTTGAGCAATATTTGCAATAATTTCAGCAGTAGCTTCCACTTCCGTGGGCGCTTGAACAGTTAGAAGGACAATGACACAATCAATATTGTCGTCCTGCGCAGCAATTTCCAGTGTGAATTTGAATCGATCAGCCTTGGCATCTCCTAGAACATCAATTGGATTGTGTTTACCGGCCTCAGTGGGGAGTCCTTCTCTTAATTTTTCGATCGTTTCATGAGAAAATGCTGCAAGTTTGAGACCATACTTGTCAGCGGCATCAGTGGCAATAATACCAGGTCCCCCTGCATTTGTAATGATGGCTACCCTGTTACCTTTAGGTAGTGAAGTTTTGGAAAAAGCTTCGGCTAGATCAAAAAGTTCCTCCATTTGTGTTGCACGAATAATTCCTAATTGCCTAAAGGCTGTATCATATGCTCTGTCCATCCCTGCTAAAGTCCCTGTATGTGAAGATACCGCTCTCGCGCCCGCTGCTGAGACACCTGATTTAATGATAATAATAGGCTTTTTTCGCGTCGCACGACCAACTTGAGTGAGAAATTTCTTCCCATCTTTCACGCCTTCAATGTAGGTGAGTATAACATTTGTATTGGGATCTTCTGATAGCGCTGCTATAAATTCTGTCTCACTTAACCCCGCTTTATTCCCAAGACTGATGAATCTACTAAAACCTATATTCTCCTCTAAACTCCAATCGAGGATACCTGTGCATAAAGCGCCACTTTGAGAAATGAAGCCTACCGACCCACGGATTGGCATTTTAGTTGCTGCAAATGACACGTTAATTGGCGTAAAGGTGCTGATCATTCCAAGACAATTCGGACCAAGCAAATCAATATTGTGTTGCTTACAAAGTCTAACCAATTCACGCTCTAAGCGTGCGCCTTCGATTCCAATTTCTTTAAAACCAGCAGATATTACAATGGCACTTTTCAGGTTTTTTTCTACACAATCTTTGATAACCTGAATAACAAACTTGGCGGGAATGGCTATAACCGCTAAATCCAAATCATCATTAATTTCCAGTACACTTGAATAACATTTATATCCCATTACCTCCTCAGCTTTTGGATTAACGGGAAATATCTTACCACGATATCCACTTTCGATAATGTTTGAAAGTATGGAGTATCCTACCTTTTCAGGGGTTCTTGATGCCCCAACAATTGCAACTGACTGAGGATTAAAGAAATATTCGAGCATCGTATCCGTCACCAGAATTGGTGCTTATTGATGTCATAGTGGAAATTATCGCGATTAAGTGGTGTGCTGCTGGAGACTTAAAGATTTTTGGCTTAAAGCCATTAAAGGTAACTTTTTTAAAACATTGCACGTTGTCCCTCTATGGTTGATTGAACTAAGGTGTTAAATATGTCAGGACAGGAAACTGTTATACAGTCATTAGTCGATGGAGGAAAAGCGTCTGCAGGTCCCCCATTAGGTCCGGCATTAGGCCCAACTGGCGTCAATGTATATCAAATTATACAAGCAATTAACGAAAAAACAAAAGATTATGCCGGGCTAAAAGTCCCAGTGACTATCACCATTAATACGGACGACAAATCCTTTTCAATCGAAGTTGGAACTCCTCCAACATCTGCGCTCCTTATGAAAGAGCTAGAAATCGAAAAGGGATCTGGAACTACGGGAACAGAAGTTATAGGCAATCTAAATCTCTCTCAAATTATTCAAGTAGCAAAAATAAAACAAGATAAACTTCTAGCAAATAGCCTAAAGGCAGCTGCCAAAGAAGTTCTCGGAACAGCCATTACTCTGGGTGTGAATGTAGAAGACAAACATCCAAAAGAAATTCAAAAAGAAATTGATGAAGGCGTGCATGATTCTCTCTTTACAGATTAAGCGAATTAGAGTTTGTATCGGCTACTAAGATAAAATTTAAAAGACGTTATCTGTAGTTTTACATACCTTGTGCAGTATGTATTAAGCTGCATAAATTCTCATGTAACTTTTTCATCATTATTACATTCTAATTGGGGCAAAAACCATGTCCAAAGTTACTGAAGCCGTAACACAGGCAAAAAAACAATCAAAAGATCGAAACTTTACGGAAACCGTGGAGCTTGCAATCAATCTCAAAAATATTGACTTAAAGAAGCCAGAAAATCGAATAAGGCTTGAAATCTCTCTTCCGTATCCACCCACTAAAAAAGTTAAAATTGCGGTCATAGCAGAAGGCGATCTAGCTCTACGAGCAAAAGAAAGTGCAGATCTAGTGATTCAGAAGGCCGATTTAGAAAGGTATGCCACTGATAAAAGAGCGGCAAAAAGCCTAGCAGAAGAATATGATTTCTTTATTGCACAGGCAGATCTTATGCCTACAGTAGGTAGAATCTTGGGACCTGTACTGGGCGTTCGTGGGAAAATGCCACAAGTTGTGTCACCAACAATTGCTGATTTAGAACCAATATTCTCACGAATGAAAAAAACCGTGCGAATAAGGTTGAGGCAAAACCCGGTGTTCTTTGCAAAGGTTGGCACAAAAGATATGAGCGATGAAGAGATAAGCAGCAATATTGAAAGTGTATTGGATGCTGTGGAAGACAAACTTGAGAAAGGGCGTGACAACATCAGATCTTTGTACATAAAGACAACAATGGGTCCCCCAGTCAAGATAGAACTTTAGGAGTATAAGCATATGTCGACTACTACAATAGCGAAAAAAATTCCAACGGCCAAGATAGAGATAGTTGAAGAGCTTACAAATCTAATAAAATCTTCAGAGGTACTTGGAATCGCTAAGGCTGAGGGCATTGGGGCTAAACAAATCCAAAGGTTACGTAAACTCTTAGAGGGTGAGGCTTACCTAAAAGTCACAAAAAATACCCTTTTGCGCCTTGCATTAAGGAAATGTAAAGATGAAAAGCCTGATGTTACTAAACTCGAACAGTACCTCATTGGTTCAAATATTTTCATTTTTGCAAAAATGGATCCCTTTAAACTTTCACGAATTCTTGACAAAAACAAAATGAAAACCCTGGCCAAGCCTGGACAAATCGCTCCCGAGGATATTACCGTTACTGCGGGAAATACTGGCTTTCCTCCTGGGCCATTGATCACAGAATTCTCAAATGTGGGTCTCCCGACCCGGATCGACGAGGGTAATATTGCTATTATAAAAGATACTGTAGTTGCAAAAGAGGGTGACTCCATTAGTAAACAATTGGCTTTAGTGTTATCACGTCTAGGTATTGAACCTATGGAGGTAGGCCTTGTGATAGAGGTTGCTTATGAAGATGGTTCCCTCATACAAAAAGATCAATTACAAATCGATGTAGAAGCAATCCGAAGTCAATTTACCGAAGCAGCCTCACAAGCACTTAATTTAGCAATAAATATTGTCTATCCTGCACCTGAAACAATTCAAATGTTGGTGCAGAAAGCAATTATTAACAGTATGCGCTTAGCCGAAACAACTTCATTCGTAACGCCTGAAACACTGCCCGCAGTTTTAATGAAGGCAAACAGGCAAATGTCAGCCCTTGCTTCTAAGATTGGTAGTGTAGATCCGTCTGCATTACCTCAAGGACTCGTACAAATAACTCCTGCATCACCTCCTCCTGAGGAAAAAAAACCAACTGAACCTGAGGAAAAAAAACCAACTGAACCTGAGGAAAAGAAACCAACTGAACCTGAGGAAAAGAAACCAACTGAACCTGAGGAAAAGAAACCAACTGAACCTGAGGAGGAAGAATGATGCTTAGGAGATTTATTTGGATAGTATTCGTAATAAAATCAAGAGAAAAGGAGGTTTGAGTATGGAATATGTATATAGTGCAATGTTGCTGCATTCCGCAAAGCAAAAAATAACTGAAGATGCCCTGACTAAAATTCTTACCGCTGCTGGACTTAAGCCCGAATCTGCTCGTGCAAAAGCATTAGTAGCAGCATTAGAAGAAGTGAACATCGATGAAGCTCTGAAAACTGCTGCTGCTGTACCAGTCGCAACTACAGCACCCGTTGCTGCGTCTGGTGAAAAAGTAAAAGCAAAAAAGAAGAAAAAAGAAGAGAAGAAAGAAGAAGAGGATACGGGACTTGGTGCGCTATTCGGATAAGCCGTATGCGCACTTAGTTATTCTCTTCACGTTAAAGCGGATGCAACTCTAAGCTTTGTAATAAAATCTTTTTAAACTACTTCTTTTAATTATTCTAAATCTATATTAGAAGCCCATGCCAAATTTAAGGCTTGTCGGATGTGACAAAAGAATGGTCAATTTTAAGGAAATTGAGAGTAAATGGAGAAAAAAATGGCATGATGATAAGATATTCGAAGCCGAACCTGATAAAAATCGTGAAAAATTCTTTTTAACAGTTGCTTATCCCTATCCTAACTCTCCACAGCATGTTGGACATGCACGAACCTATACCCTCACCGATAGTTATGCAAGATTCAAACGTATGCAAGGGTTTAATGTGCTCTATCCTCAGGGATTTCACTATACGGGAACTCCTATCCTAGCGATGGCAAATCGAATCGCAGAAAACGACCGTGAAATTATTGATACATTTGAGGAAATTTACAAGGTGCCCCGCGAGGTCATATCTACATTTAAGAATGATCCCTTAGCAGTCGCTAATTACTTTCACAACGAGATACGTGAAGGCATGATAAAAATTGGATTCTCTATCGACTGGCGTAGAGAGTTTACGACGATCGATCAGCCATATATGAAGTTCATCGAATGGCAGTTTCACACCCTTCACAATAGAGGCTTCGTAACTAAGGGGAGTCATCCTGTAGGGTGGTGTCCTTTAGACCAAAATGCTGTGGGCCAGCACGATACACTGGGCGATAAGGAGCCCGAAATGGAAGGAATCACTGCATTAAAATTCATTTTAGATGGATGGTATATGCCCGCAGCAACATATAGACCTGAAACGGTCTTTGGCGTTACAAATGCATGGGTTAATCCAGATGCTGATTATGTGGTTGCTAAGGTTGATGGTACTCAACTTGATGGAGAAAAGTGGTTTATTTCTAAAGCATTTGCCGAAAAGTTAGTACATCAAGTCGAAAGCGTTGAAATATTACAAGAAATGAAAGGTGACGACGTTATTGGAAAAACCGTACAGAATCCCATGACTGGAAAAGAAGGTCTCTTAGTACTACCTGGCATCTTTGTGGATCCAGATGTTGGAACAGGATGTGTTATGAGTGTGCCGGCTCATGCCCCCTATGACTATATTGCCCTTGAAGATTTGAAAAAGAATCCTTCAGGATTAGAAAAATACGGAATCGATCCAAAACAAATTGAAGAGATAGCATCTATCTCATTAATCTCTATTGAGGGTTATTCAGATTTCCCAGCTATAGATGCGGTTGAAAAATTAGGGGTTACAGACCAAAACGATCCCAAATGCAAAGATGCCACGGAAGAAGTTTATAGTGCAGAGTTTCGAAATGGGATTCTCAAGGAAATAACTGGGAAATATCAAGGATTACCAGTTTCTGAAGCAAAAGATAGAGTAAGGGAAGATATGATTGAAAAGGGTCTTGCTTATCCAATTTACGAAATTGTTAATGCCCCAATTCATTGCCGTTGCGGAACTGAAGTTGTGGTCAAAGTTGTTCACGACCAATGGTTTATCAACTATGGAGACCCAGCTTGGAAGGAACTGGCTTATGAATGTTTAGATAATATGAGTATTATTCCCAAAGAACTGGTGGGCGAGTACCGCGATGTCGTCAACTGGTTAACTGCAAAGGCCTGCGCCCGTAAATCCGGTTTAGGCACTCCACTTCCTTGGGATCCCGAGTGGATTATTGAAAGTCTCTCTGACTCAACTATCTATATGGCCTATTATACACTTGCCAAATTTATTAATCAATTTAGTCTCACGGGTGATAATTTTAACAACGAGGTCTTTGACTATATATTCCTCGGAAAGGGCAGCATTACAGATGTATCAAATTCAAGTGGTCTTGAACTCGCCCTGCTGGAATCAATGAGGAACGAGTTTACTTATTGGTATCCTCTAGACTCGCGCCATTCAGGAAGAGATTTGATCTGGAATCACTTGACATACATGGTTTTCAACCATACCGCAATTTTCCCGCGTGAACATTGGCCGCAGCAAATTGTTGTTAATGGATCGGTGTTAATGGGTGAAGAAGTAGATGGAAAAATCCTCATTCGTAAAATGTCGAAGTCATTGCGAAATATAATCCCAATACATGACGCAATCGAAACCCATGGTGCGGATCCAATTCGGCTTTCGGTGCTCAGTTCTGCCGAGATATTATCAGATGCCGTGTTCAGCGAAAGAATGGCAAAATCAATAGGAAATAGACTTGAACGCCTTTACAACTTTGCTCAAGAAGTTTCAAGCAAAAATATCAAAGGCACTCCTCAACTTCAAAACATCGACAGATGGATATTAAGTCAACTTCAATATAGAATTAAGAGAACCACTGCGGCAATGAATTTGTGTCGTGTTCGGGATGCTATTCAAAATTCTTACTTCTTATTGGATCAAGATGTTTCTTGGTATCTAAGACGTGTAAATTCTGAAATAGATATACCCACAAGGAATGAAACTATTGATACAGTTCTTTACGAAGTACTTGATGTATGGGTACGACTCTTAAGCCCATTCTCGCCTTTTATTTGCGAGGAAATCTGGCAAATCTTAGGAAAAGAAGGATATTGTTCCCTAGCACCATGGCCGAAAAAGGATGAATCAAAGGTGATGTATGACGCAGAAGCAATGGAAGATCTTCTTAGAAAAACAATTGATGACACACAAGAGATCCTAAAAGTCACTAACATTACACCAAAGCGCATTGTTTATTATTTAGCTCCCAAATGGGCTTCTACACTATATATAGAACTCCTTAGACTGCTTAAAGAGGGCATATCAAATCAAAGTGAGATTATGAAGGCGATATTTCACAATCCCGAAATTAAAAAACATGGAAAGCAAGCAGCAAAACTTGTACAGAAACTACTTCCTGTTGTAAAAACCCTTTCTCTTGAAATGTTAGACCAAAAACTTATGGCAAAATTTGATGAACTTACAACTCTGAAAACGGCATCTTCTTTTATAGAGAAAACCTTCTCTACAACTGTTGAAGTTTATGAAGCTGACGATCCAGAACGCTACGATCCAATAAAAAAAGCAAATAGTGCATTACCAGGAAGAGCAGCGATTTTTATAGAATAATCTTTTCTATTTTCGCTGGATTTTTTAGTAATAAATTTGATTATTAAAACGTCCTTAAGAAAGGGTTTTAGAAGGTTACAGAATGCTTGATGAGCGAATGAAAAATGCTTCAATAGACATTCGTTTTTTGTTAGACCGAGATTACGAAAAGGCAAGTGCAATTAAATTTGTGGGGAACAAGTATCTTCTCAACAAGTCTGAGCGCCATATGCTTTATCGAGCTTTATATTCAAAAGTAGAAATCAATGCAACCAAGAGGAAACTCGTTCCCTTTGAAAATATTTCTGGAAAACATCTAGCAGTTGATGGCTACAATATACTCATCACTGTTGAAACGTTACTGGAAAAAAACAATGAAAAACCGGTGATCGATTGCGATGATGGCATCCTGCGTGATGTCTCAGGTGTTTTTGGAAGCTACGTAATAACTCAAGTAACATTCGAGGCCATAGATACTATTCTTTCACAAATTACACAAAATCCTCCCAAATTAATCCAGTTTTTCTTTGATTCGCAAGTTAGTAAAAGTGGCGAACTTGCAAAGATTATCCGAGAAAAGATGACTGAATTTGCTCTAAATGGAGCCGCCGAGACTGTAAAGCAAGTTGATACGGCCCTTAAGACTCTAGACTGTGATATTGTAGCCACAAGTGATACAATTATTATTGCCCATGCACCTGCAGTAGTTGATATACCCCGGAGACTATCTGAAACGATTATTCCTCCAATAATTTTACTTAAGCTACCCTAATTCGTGATATCTGTACTTTTTCATTTTATAATATTATCAAGTCTTTAGAAATTAAGTTGAAGTAAAACCTTCCTATTAACGTTGATGTAACATACAAAACATCTTTATACATTAAAAATGGATTACCTAAGAATTTAATGGAGGGCGAAATATGGAAGCTATTCTTTCCAGAAGAAGTATTAGGAAATATACGTTCTAAAATAGTTTAAGACAGAAATTTTACAGCATTGTAATCAAAAATAACTCCCTCCACAGAATTTAGAAAAATTATATTCCCCCCAAGTAGTTTCATACTATTCTGATTTTGAAATCAACCTCGAAAAGTCTAAATGTGGATCCAAAAAGGGAATTATTCCATTATCTGAATACAAAACAATCTAATACTTTCATTGAGGTCTCTCCCTTTTAATTAATATGAGTAACCACATTTATTTGGGTAGCTAATAGGTTGAAGAACTCTGGGCATGATTAAAAGAACTAGAAGAAGAGGGGCTGGGGGATAACGAAGAATGATTCACACGGCGAAATTCAGAATCTATCCCGATCCAACACAGGAACGTAAACTAAATGAGATTTTCACCATCTATAGCCGAGTGAAACGAATTGGTTATAATCTGCTGTTTTACGGGGAAAAATATATTGCTGAACACTTCGATGAGAGCAAGACCATCCAACAGTGTTTGATGAGTGTATGTCAGAATAATCCCTATGTTGGCACCATCCTGATTGATAATAAGCAGAAACTGGAATCACAAAAGACCTGGCTGGAAAAACGACGAAATCGCATGACTCATATAATAAAAGTAATTACTGAGAAAATCAACAAAATAAAGGAATATGATAAACATGATAGGCGGTTAAAGGGATTATTCGCGCGTAGATCCTCGATAATGGCTAAACTGAACAATTTGCACCTTGAACCCATAGTATTCGGCACTAAGAAATTATTCAGGCAAAGAATACGAGGTAACATAAGTAGGGAAGAGTTCAGGATACGACGGGATTCTTCTTTCAGTTGCATCGGAAAGAAACAAGGAACGAACAAAAACATTAAGGTCTTGTCAGATAAGACGGTCAAGATACGTACCTTTTCCAAGCAAAAAGGACGCAAATGGTTGATCATTCCTATTTCCGTAAATTCTGTACAGGAACAGTGGTTTCAGGATATTCTTAATGCCGACAAATACGCGGTGACCGTGAAAAGGAAACTCTTTAAGGGAGAAGTACGTTACTTTGCCCATGTGTCCTATGAGCTTCCAGAACCAACACCATATTACGGCTACGAACATGGTGCCATTGGCTTAGATTTTAATTATAATTTTGTGGCATTAACTAATGTGGATAATAACGGTACACTGCTCTCTTATCATACCCTCTTGTTCGGCAACCTTCACAACTATCGAAAAAATAAACGCAATGATTATATTTCTTATAAGATGGATAAAGTCGTCAATTATTGCATCAATAAAGGTAAAGGAATTGTGGTTGAAGATTTACAATTCGAGCAAGAATTTTCCTATAATAAGATACTTAATCGGAAATTATGCAATATGAAGACCACCGCCTTGCAACTGCTGGAACGGAAGTGTAAAAAATGCGGTGTGTCCTTTCGAAAGGTATTTCCGGGATATACATCCCTCATTGGTAAGTACAAATATTCAGGATTACATAATTTGACGGTACATCATTTAGCAAGTTATGTAATAGCTCGAAGAGGCTTGGGCTTCAAGGAAGCATTTCCACCCATCTTCGATTGGGTGCTCTCACAAGTTGAGGAGTACATAGAGTCTCATTTGAAACAGGGTAGTCCTTATCGTAGATGGTCGATGATCCATGACCTCTTCAAGCATAGCGTGATAACCTCCTTCAAGACTGCAGAAATATTGAAAAAAACGATATTGATGAAGCATGTGTTGAACTCGGTGACGAGCGCACAGTCCGATAACCTTAGGGCTGGTCTTTCCACCAACGGAAAGATTGATGATTTTCATAAAACGTGGAATTATATCAACCATTCCGCTGTTTTATAAATAATCGTAAGGTTAGGAAATATACGAAAGAACCTGTATCTGATGAAATTGTGAAAGAATTGTTGAAAGCGGCTATGAGCGCAACATCTGCGGGAAATACTCAACCATGGCATTTTATTATAATAAATGTGTATGAAATTCTTGAAAAAAATTACAACGTTTCATCCTATTCTAGGGTGCTAAAAGAAGCGCCAAACACCATTCTTGTCTGTGGAATTCCAAATTAGAAAAGCAAAAAAGCCTCCCGCAAATCGATATGATCCTTCAAGAATCCATTATACTCAATGGTAATCTAACGCCTCAGATTCTATTTCTTTCCTGCTTTTTACCTTTTTCAAGCGATTCACATTATCATTAAATGAATCGAAACACCTTTGTACGTCTACAAAACAATATAATTATCATAGAATTCCTGAGGGATAAATATGGAAGTTATTCTTTCTCGACGTAGCATACGGAAGTATACGAAGGAACCTGTACCGGACGATATAATAAAGGAACTGTTAAAGGCTGCTATGAGCGCGCCATCCGCAGTCAATGAGCAACCTTGGCATTTTATAGTTATTAAAGACCGCCAGATTCTTGATGAGATCCCAAAAATTCAACCATACTCAAAAATGCTGAGAGATGCTCCAGTTGCAATTGTAGCTTGTGGCGATTTGCAGTTGGAAAGAGCTAAGGGATTCTGGGTTCAAGACTGCTCGGCAGCCACGCAGAATATTTTGATTGCGGCTCAAGCTAAAGGATTAGGAGCAGTCTGGTTGGGCTTTTATCCCAGAGAAGATCGATATAAGTCTCTTCAAAAACTATTAGGCATTCCGGAACATGTCATACCTTTTTCGGTGATTCCTATCGGCTATCCTGCAGAACAAAAGTCCCCAGCAAATCGTTATAATGAGTCAAGAATTCACTACGACCGATGGTAATTGCTTATCACAGTAAAGGAGTGAAAAATTTGGAAAAAATTGAACTTGAGGCTAAGCCCTTTTTATTTCTTAAATCTGTCACACTAATCGGGGCAAATGTTAGCGGTAAGTCGAACTTTATGACTCTTGCTTACTGCAATATTGTGAACCAGAAACCGCCTATTATTGCGATATCATCGGGGAAGAGACATTATACTAATATTGGAATTAAGGAAAACGGAACCTTCAGCGTAAATACTCCATCCGAAAGTATGGTTGAAATTGTTGATTATTGTGGGCTAGTTTCTGGGCGAAGAGTGGACAAGTCAGC
>JAEOSO010000168.1 GCA_016840315.1 Candidatus Borrarchaeota archaeon
ACCAGCGCGGATAACCGCGAAGGTACAAGTAAAATAGAATTTGGCGAATCCGTATAGTGTGATGCTGGAACTGAGGTTTCCTATCACAGAATGCCAGGTGGACGGGCCATCCTCATAGGGATGATCTGCGACACACAGCCGAACATAAAACGAAAGTTTCCCGCAAGGGTTGGGAGGACTCGCAGGAAGCCCCATCCGTCAGGGTGGGGTAGTTCACCGATTATCCTCCAGTATAAGATTCTTTGTTTCGTTTTACTGGTGTTGATGTTATTTTGTTTGTTCGTGATGAAGTACTAGCGCAAGTCCTTTCGGAAATAGACGATTCATCTGAAATTGCGATTAGTGTAGTATGTACAAGAGATGGATTTCCAATTGCTTATGCAATTAATTCGGAAAAGGGGCCTGATATCGAACTACTCACAGCAATGACAGCTGCGGTCCATGCGACCGCAAATAAAGCAATAGAAGAACTGGATGCGGGTTATCATCGGACTTCAATAATTGAAAGTAGCGAAGGAACCGTTCTTATTAGGGATATTATTAACGATACAATTCTTTGTTGTTATATTCCAAAAGCAAAGGAAGAGCGTGGGATAAGGGTTAGAAGTTATATGCTTGGTGTGGCTCTAAGCACGATGGAAAGAATAGCAACAAAACTCCGCAAATATTTGGTCTCTCTAAAAAAGGCCTTGTGAAACCGAACTCATAAGTCTCGTTTAACTTCAAAGTGAACTACTACCCTACAAGTAGGCTGGCTTCCTGAATCATCCATTCCCCAACGGGGGGTCTTCTTGCGAAGAAATGCTAAATTCATTAGCTGATTGAAAACAATATTATTCGGTGTGAGCCACCTAGTGTAGTCTCCTTTTTAGTTGAAATTCAGGTAGCAGCCTCAGCTAGGGCATGTAAAATTACTAAGAAAGACTGGGCTTGTCTATCTTTAATTTGCTTAGCTGTGCTGATTGCCTCTTGTATATAACGATGTTCTTTCGTTTTTTTCCATTCTTTTGAAAGTTCTTTTACTTTTTTTCTAAGTTCTTCGTCTGACATCATCATTTACACATTTCTGTTTGTATAACCTAATTGATTATAATACGCTGCTGGGAAATTTAAACTCAGAGTGAGGGTGTAATATAAGTAAAAACAGGCTTTTTTCGTTTACTTAGAGACTCATCGAATTTTGTCGGGTAATATCAAAATACCTTCTTTTACGAGAAAAGAAGAAGGTAGATTCTTTTTTTGGCAAAGAAAAAGCAGAAATTAGGCAAAAAAGGTCTGAAACTATAATAGAGGTGCAAAAATCACCTAAATGAAAGCCCAGATTAATATGTATAAGTATAGTATTTTTAGGTGATGTAAATGCAAGATGAGTTAAATTCGATAGAAGAAAATGCAATTTTAGATAAGACTATTTTACTAAAAATAAACAATAAAATTCTCGTCATGTTTGAGAGTAAGACTACTCTAAGTATTTCAGAAACGGTTCAATATACTGTTGACGAAGATTATCATGAAAAGAAACTTTATCTCGATTTAATGTCCCATGAATTATTAGGAAAAGAAGTGCTAATCAAGCGATATGAGTTTTTCCTCCAAGGTATGGCGGATTTAGCTGGTAAAACCTTCAGCATTCATATTAATATCAATGAATACCATGTTTTCTTTTTGACTGTGATAGAAGGTGAACTGACAGAAGAAGTGAATTATACAAAGCTTATCTATCAGTTTGATCGTGTCCAAATACCCTCTAAACACAATAAAGAAGTCATAGAACTTCAGCAGGGTGCTACAGTTTTTGAACGTGGTTTTGTGGAATCAGGATATGTAACACCTGGAAATACTCGAATAGTCAGCACGTGTGATTCCTGTGGCATATCCTTCTTATACCGAATGTATCATGTCGGTTTCTCAGATGTAGATTACTATTATTGCGACAACTGCACTAACTATCTAGCAGTGTCTTTAGGGGATAAAAAATATAATCAACTGTTGGACACGCTTTCGGTGAAACGTATTTCAACTTTCAGTCAACCTTACGATTTTTCAGACTATGAAATTCAGCTTAAT
>JAEOSO010000016.1 GCA_016840315.1 Candidatus Borrarchaeota archaeon
AAACTCATAGACAGATGGAATGCTTTTTAATGCCATGAGCATTCCACAAAATGCCGTTCCGACTGCGAAAAGCCAAATAGTCGGTCTGCTTGTTTCAACGATTGATAAAATTTTTGAAATTATCTCAGGCATTTAAATCAGTCTTTTATTTATAATGACTTCACTTTAATATCGAAAACCGATAAATCTTAGGAAATAAAACGCTTTCTTATATTGATGTATCTGATATTAAGAGTAGGTTTTTTCATAGTAATTGAATTTCACTATACCAAATGCTTAGGTATTTAAAGTCAATTACCTCATTTCGAAAAGGGTTGAACTCTCCTTTGGGTTTTAAAATGAACTTTAAAGCGTATCTATTACGCGCAGAGATAGATTTTGAATTTTTCGAGAAAAAGGAAACGCATACTGCAGAAGCTGCCGCTAAATCGCTTGGTGTCCCACTAAGTAAGATTGTCAAATCGATAGTTTTTGTTGATGAGAATAAATTGCCCCTCCTTGCAATTGTTAGGGGAGATCAACATGTTTCTCGCAAAAAACTTCAGCAGGTTTTTAATTTGAAAAAAGCAAAAATTGCAAGTCAAAAAATTGCTGAACATACGACAGGTTATCCCACGGGAGGAATCCCTCCAATTGGACATAGAAATCCTTTAAGGACTGTGATCGATCCCTTAGTCTTAGAAAATGAGTTCATTTGGGCTGGCGGAGGTACTCGCAAAAAAATGGTCAAATTAAATACCGCAGACATTCTTAGACTAAGTAAAGCTCTAGTGAAGAGCATCAGTGTAAATCATGATGAGAGCGATTACACTAAAAAATGAGTAATCGATTTTGCTTGAGATGTGCGATGATCGTTAAGGAAACTCAGACTTAAGAAAAAGGAATTGAAAAGAGAGGGTATTTACCCAAGTTCCTCAGTTAGCAGTTTTCCAAGGAGAGGAATACCTTCTCGGATGTTGTCTTCATCTTTGAAAGAATAACTTAATCTCAACTCATGCTTTTCGGCAACAGTTGGCTGTAGAGAGTTACTGGCAGGCATATATGCCATTCCTCCAAGCGGATAGAAGGCTTCTCCGGGTACATATAGCACTTCATTAGGCATTGCTACCCGCTCTAGAAACTCTTTTGCATTGAAATTCTTATTTTCTGATTCCCACCAAATGAAGAAGCCACCTTTAGGATCTGTTCGCTCTCCTGCAGGAAATGTAGCATCCATTGTTTCAATCATTGCTTTTGCTCTCGCTTCATAAATTGAGTTAATCTTCGGGAGCATTTCATCAATATGGTTACGGTAGTATTCGTCCAGAACACTTTGCATGATCAGTGGAGTGCACAGATCAAAATAGCCCTTAGCTTTTATCATATTTTCTCTTAACTCTACTGGTGCAAGTGCAAAACCTACTCGAGCTGCGATTGCCTCTTTTGTAGTACTTCCTAGATAAACAATTCGTTTATTTTCTTTGTCGAGCGACTTCATCGGAAAAACTTTTTCTCCCTTAAAATGGATGCTTCTATAAGGGCTGTCCTCCACGATTAAAATATCATGCGCTTCTGCTAAATCAAAAAGCGCCTGCCTGCGTTTTGCTGGGAGGTTAGTACCTTTGGGATTATCACTATCAGGAACTACATAAATCATCTTTGGCTTTTTGCCAAGTTCTTTCTCTGCTAATTCGATTGCGTTATCAACATATTCGGGGACAATGCCATCTAAGTCTGTAGGTACAGTAACAATATTCGCGTCAAGTTTGCAAGCTGGTCCAAGGAAGCCTAGGTAAGCCGGACGGGTCGTAATTATTACATCCCCAGGATTAATTAAAGTATCAAGGACCAAATAAATCGCCTGTTGTGATCCTGTCGTGATCATTAATTGTTCCCAGTCAGTATCAATCCCTTCCTTTCTTAGTCTTTCAGCCAAAGTTTTTCTAAAAAAGTCCGTTCCAGCGGTGACTCCATAATTGTAAATATCGACAACTTCCTGTTCTCGACCATCTTCAATTTTCTTAAGCTGATCTTCTCCAATTTTGATGAGAATTTTAGCAATAATTTCAGTAGGAAGTACGCCTGGCTTGCCTCCCGCATAATAATATTTCACGTTAAATCTTAAGAGGCGGCGAATCTCAGATTCTGGAATTTTATATGCCCAATCAGCAAATTTCATTAAATCCATCCTCCAATGTCTTGAATATCAACTTTGCATGGTTGCGAAGATTTGTCAATTAGAAATTACCATTAAAACTGTTTCATCCCTCGTCTTATTTTCTGACTTAAAAAGATTTTCAAGAAATGAAAATGAAATTCAAAAAATCAAAAAAATAAAAAACTTTGTCTATTACCATGTTTTAACCGAGTTTAGTTAGATATAATGATTTTGTTGTGACTTATGAGGATCACGGATATCAATCGAGACTGTAATGAAACGAAGCGGAAGATCACCTGTTTGGCGAATACTGTGGGAGCTTCGTGGAGGAATATATACAATGTCGTCTTCGTCAACCAATTCTGTATTCCCATCTATAGACATCAATCCTTGTCCAGAAATCACATAATACATTTCTTCCATGTTTTCGTGAAAATGCGGAATTGTTCCCTGTCCATCTAGGAGAATTGAATCCCACAATCCGACTAATCTGTGAGTTCCATCTTTCTTTCCAATATTTTCTTCGATGTTTTTGATGATCAAGCTCGTCACCCGCTTTTTCTTTTTATGTCTAGTTTAAGGTTTTACATTATTCTCCTCATGTATATCGTACTGTTGTACAATTAAGCAAATATTAATTTGTCTGAAATGGCAGCTTATTTGGTTCAACAGTTTTTTTTCATACTTTTTAGTTAAGTATCATCATTCCAGAAAAAATAAGAAAGGAAATAGATTGGGATTCATACGAAGAAATTTGATCCTTAAAATGGTAGCCCACAAATTTTTGGTTAAGTAACTTTCAAGAAATTAAAAGGATTCAAAATCCGACATATTGTAGACTTAGTTAATTGCAGACACTTTGCCTTTGAGCACTATAACAAACTGGAACAACTAAAACGACTTTATCACTCAATTTGTAAAATATCCTAAATCTTGTTGCGCAGTTAACGATAACTAATGAAATTCGTCAGTAGCCGGCGAACCACGCATTAAAAATCCTTTTTCCTCAAATTTTGACATTACACCAAGCGCTTTTTTTGGTGAAACATCAATTTCATATGCTCTTAGTTTTGATCTAAGATCCATAGAAGTTGTTCCATTATTTTCATTGAGAATATGAAGGGTACATTTTTCGGATTTTTTCCATCGTCCTAGTTCCCTCACTAAATTGTCTATATGCACCCCATTATTTAGTCTAAAAGGAGTACGATATATTTGCCATAATTGCTCATTTTTCAGGTATGGACATTTATTTGATTCATATAAGTTGCAAAAAAGTGGTGATCGTCCAATAGATTTCTCTATGAGCCTGAGAGATTTTTCTACAAAGGTACACTTTTTTCTTAGCCATTTTTTTCTTAAGAATTGACATGGAATCTTAAGAAGTACTCTCTCGAATGCATGTTTCAGTTCTTCTCCTAAAGAGGGTATGTTGTTGAGGGTAAAAGAATTAATTCCATCGTATTCAAGAATAAATATAATTTGACTAAGGGCTTTCGATACCTCCTTCATTAATACGTCAATAACTTCGTTATCTGTGTCAATATCTTCAACAACACCAAGTATTAAGTTCTTACTAAGTGCCCGAAATACCGTTCTAACCTCTTGAAATAGTATTTTGTTAATTTTCTTATGAAGAAATACTTGACTCATCCCAAAAATCGCTTCTAATAATCCATTAATTAGATTAGCGTCTAAACTCTTTTTGGTTCCTGCTTTATAGCTATAAATGCAGATCCCATCTTTGATTAGAAGTATATTGTGAATCATAAAAACTTAAACTCCTCTTTAAGAATTTGATGGAGTTACGACGCTAAGAAAAACGTGCCTCAAGTATTCAACACTATTTCAACATTTATAGTTTTTAGTAAAATCTTCCGCAGATTCTGTTTTCTATGTGTATACAAATGCTTGTAGCCGAAAATTGACCATCGTACTCTTTTCATTTTTTTTGAATAAATGTGTCATTCGAAAAATTAATGTGAAAGAAGGTGGATATCAGCAAATACGGAGGTAAAAAACGATGGCTAAATGGGCTTGTTTGGTATGTGATTATGTTTATGATGAAGAAAAAGGTGATCCAGAAAATGGGATTGACCCTGGAACTCTTTTTGACGATATTCCCGATGACTGGCTCTGTCCAGTTTGTTTTGTTGGAAAAAATATGTTCGAAAAGCTTTCGGATTGAGATTCACCAATAATATTCTCCGAAAGTAACCCAACATTTCTTTACTAATTCATTAAAATCGCGAACGGGATTAAACCAATATGATTCAAAGAGTTTTCTTTTTTGCGCAGCAAACATGAGCGAATCGCCAAATGTGTCGGTACATTCCTTTTCATATTCTTTCAAAATCTTTAAATCATTTTCTTGGATTGTATTAGCTACATATTTTCCTGCCATCTGCCCACAAAGCAGAGCAAATGGCACACCTGAACCTGTTATTGGGTGACATTGTCCGCCTGCATCTCCAACTAATACAACATTCTCATGACTAAGAGGCAGTAAACCTCCTGCGGGGATTATTCCGGCGATCGTATTCAGTTTTTGATCAATAATTACGTCTTGTTTAACCAATTCTTGAATAAAATTTTTCAATGCGTCTCGTGGCGGTATTCCAAACTTTAGATTTACGCCAACCCCTACATTACACACATCAACTTTTGGAAATACCCATCCATAACCTCCAGGTATATATTTACGAAAATAAACTTCTGTAAACTCCCTCTTCTCCTTCAGTGGCATTAGAAATTGATTTGCGTGAATATATGAAGTATTACGTATTCCAATCGCTTTTCCTGTAATAGAGTTAGGACCACTCGCATCTACAATAATTCGTGGAGTTAAAATATGTTCATTCTTCCCGTGACGTATTTTAACTTTGTTTCTATAAAGATTTAACGCTTCTGTTTCTGTAAATACACGTACATCTATGTTTCTTGCTTTTTCAGCTAAGTATTTATCGAAAAGATCTCTGTGTATGATATATCCTTTTGAGTCTGTAGTAATTATATCTCCAGTTGGCATGACGGTCTGCATATAGTTAATTTTCTGCGCAATTAGTTCCTTTTTTGAATTAGCAAAATAAATGACTTGGAAAGGTATGTGCTCAGCACATTGCACTGGCAAACCCAACTCTTTTCTTTTATCAATAAGAACAACATCTATACCTGCTTCAGCAGCATATTTAGCAGTAGTACTTCCAGCAGGACCTGCACCAATTACAAGTACATCACATTCCGTTGGAAGTCCCACTATGAACTAGCCCCAATTTTTCTTATAATTTTCTTCAATAACTCAAGTCTTAAGTCAGTTTGATGCTCAAAAGTACCCCCATAAGCTTCTTTTTCTTTACCAAGTTCATAGCACGTCGTTGAATCGATATCAATAAGTAAGCCGCCCAGTCCTGACTCTCGAAATGCTTTTTGGCGTTTTTCAAAGAACGCTTCACAACAACAGCCTATGTATGACTGAATACCTTCACTTTTAAGTTGCTCAAATGTTTCGATAAGATGCTCAAAACTGCATATACTTATAATCCGCATATTTTTTTCTTGACCAATGTCGTAAGCGTCGCCTATACTGCAGTTTCCACATCGTGCACAATAGTCTTCGTTTCTAAACTCGCAATCTGGAAGTTTTGCACAATAAGGTAAAAGAAGAACACCATTATTTTTTAACAAGTTTTTAAACGAATCGTTAACAACAAATATTGAATTTGCCTCATCGATACTGAGGTCAGCATATTCTAATTTCTCAAGTGCTTCATTAAAGGCCCGATAAATATCCTCTTCAGTTAAGCCTAAGAATTTAGGTTGTTTTTCGACGAAAAATTCATGGAGGTTCGTTTTTAAGTCTTCAATCGTCGTGCTTTTAAACCAGGCTTCTAAATCATAAATCGTTCTTGCTGGATCAACAAAAAAGTCTCCAGTGATCAAAACCTGTTTAATATATTGCATTTTTGCATCGACATGTAGTTTTATCCTTAATAGACCACCATCTACTTTGTACAGTGAACGCAACATTTGACTGTAGTTTTCAGGTTCCTCTATGAGATATACCCATTCATCAGATTTTTTTTCTAATAACTCCTTTTGAAGCAAAGATTGTTCAAGAGGAGTTAACGAGTCCGCTCTGAATTGTATACCTAGTTCCTCAGAAAAGCCTTGTAGCAGAGCAGTTTTAATTTTTTCGATAGGTGGTATCTCTCCTAACTCTTCCTTAAGACAGGTCACACGTTCTCTAGCCGATTCTATTCCTCGCTTTGTAAGTTTTTCTATAGGGATTCTTAATGATTTTAGCATCGTTTCCATATCTGAATCAATTAATAGAGTACCTTGATACAGGCAGGCATTATCTTCAAAAACTCCTCCTGTACCTGATATCTTCCTGCCGTTAACCTCAATATCATTTCTTGGCCTGAATTCCGCCTTTAGACCAAGTTTTTTAAGACCTCTTACGGCTCCTTCACAGACTTTTTTTGTTACATCCTCAAGACTTCTTCCTACGCCTAAATCCGTGCTATTGAACACTAATTCCCAACCTAATTGAGATTCATCAAAAAAAATTGCGCCTCCACCTGTAATTCGGCGGTTGATATCAATATCCTTTGATTTACAGTAATCTACTCTAACCTCGTGTGCTACAGTTTGATGATATCCTATCAGGACTACTGGAGGTGAAAACTGTAAAAATCTGAAGATATTAGGGATCTTACCTTCATTTCGCTCTTGAAGTAATAAAGCATCTAAAGCCATATTCTCAGCGCCGCTGCACACACCAGTATCCAGCAGTCGCCAGATTTTGGAGTCTTCACTTTTTCCCATGTTTTTGCCTCGCTGTTCTGCCATAAGAAGAGTAAATTTTTATAAGTCTTAGTGCTCTACCTCTTGAAGAAATGTTATATGGGCATTTTAACATAAACATTTTTGTCTTTGCATAATGCTTATGAAACAAAACTTCAGATAAAGGAATTCTCGAAGAAGGCCTTATTATGGACAACGCGGCATCTCGTGAGTTTGAGGAAAAAACTGTAAAAGAGTCACCTGACTGGCTTCAGATGTCTCTGGCCGCAGCTATGACACTTGGGCTAAAACCAGGATCGTTTTACAAAGAAGCTACATTGCCTTGTGTTAACCTCTTATTAACATATGAAGAAGGCTGTTTTGCACGATGTGCGTACTGCGGTTTGAGTTTCACAAGAGAATGTGAAAGCGATCTTCATAAGGATAAATCTTTTATCAGAGTAGAATGGCCGACTCACCACCTCAATACAATTATTCAGAGATTGAACTCGAAGATTCCTCATGTAGAACGAGTTTGCATTTCTATGCTTACAAACAAAAGAGCTCTTAAGGATGCCATCATTGTAGCAAAGCGGATTAAAAATGAAACAGATTTACTAATTTCCGCTTTAATTACCCCAACAATTGTTACCAAGGACTGGCTAGTTGCCTTAAAAGATTCAGGTGTTGATAAGATAGGTATAGCTATAGACACAGCTACTCCTGAATTGTTTGACAAGTTTAGAGGCAAAAATATAAGAGGCCCACACAAATGGGAAATATACTGGCAAGTTATTCAAGAAGGGTTGCAGGTTTTTGGAAGTAAGAATGTAGGAACTCATTTGATTGTAGGCCTTGGTGAAACAGAGCAAGAGATGGCTCAATTATTTCAAAAAACTTCAGATCTTGGGGTACTCATACATCTTTTCTCATTTTTCCCGGAACCTGGTTCGCCTTTAGAACATAAAACTCAGCCACCAATTGGTCAATATCGGAGAATGCAATTAGCACGGTTTCTTATTGAAGAGAACAAGGCACGTTTCGAAAATATGAAATTTGATGAAGAGGGACGACTTGTCGATTTCGGAATCACTGAACCTCTTCTAAACGAAATAATCAGTACGGGCGTGCCCTTTATGACGAGCGGTTGCCCAGGTTCCACTCTACGCGTGGCATGCACCAGACCTTACGCGAATTCTACGCCGTTTCAGGCATATATTGGCGAGTGTAGGAACTTTCCGTATAAACCTAGTGAAAAAGAAATAGATCGGGTTCAACAGCAATTGTCCGATTATTCAGACCGCGTTTCTCTTCATTCTGCTGATGCAGAATTCATAATTGATGATATTTGATTAACTGGGATTTTTTCAAAATTACTTTTTGCTATTTTTGAGAAAACTCCTCTCCTTTTCTTATCTTTTTTGCTTCCTCTACTAACATATTCAAGAATCCAATAAGTTCTTTAGCCCTTTTTGCTTTTGTTGGTTCTTCGATTGCTTGCTTGTATTTAGCGGTTAATCGGACTTTATAGCTGCTCTTAGACATTCTCTATGTCTCCCACATTTCAAAATATATAAGAGTTCTATCTATTTATACTTTATCAGCCTATTAAAGTTCTCAACTCTGAGAAATTTATTTCGAGAAAAATCGCAAATTATTGTACGTTGTACGTCTTTTATTTGAATCAAAATACCAAAAAAAGTAAAGAAATAGTGAGCTTTTTGCGGAACCAAAGTTTGCGAATTTTTTAGAAAGATAGGAAGTTTATTGTAAAAAACACTCCAAGTTACTTAATTATAGATTTAACACTTTCTTATACCCGAATATGTCAAGAAAACCATGTCCTGAGACATTGCAAGCTATAACTTTTTCCTCGCCGGTTTTCTTACACTCTAATGCTTCATCTATCATAGCTCTGATCGCATATGATGATTCTGGAGCAGGTAAAAATCCTTCTGTTCGAAGGAACATGCAAGTAGCATCAAAAACCACTTTCTCGTCAACTGGATAAGTCCTTGTTTTGATGTAATCTAAGTTCTTTAATAGGCTTAAAATTGGACTTGCACCGCTATAACGAAGTCCGTCGCCATAGATCGGCGGCAGGTCTACATCATGACCTAAGGTGTACATTTTAAGCAGAGGTGTTTTACCAGCATGATCCGCAAAATCGTAGCGGTATTCGCCTTTTGCAATATTTGGAGCAGCAAGAGACTGTGATGCAAGAAACTCGCATTCTCGCTTACCTTTTATCACTTCTCCGATAAACGGTAGTGCAAAACCACCAAAATTAGATCCGCCTCCAAAACAGGCTACCAATAGATCTGGCTGTTCACCTACGATGTTAAACTGTTCAATTGTTTCAAGACCTATTATTGACTGATGCATTAGCACATGATTCAGAACGCTTCCCAGAGAATAAACAAATCCTTCATTTTTCTCTGCGTATTCCAGTCCCTCAGATATTGCCATACCCAATGATCCTGGATGATCGGGATTTTCTTTGAGAATATTTCTGCCAACTTCAGTGAGTTTACTAGGTGATGGATGTACTACGCCACCATACATTTTCATTAGAGTTCTTCGATCCACCTTCCAATCATGCACATTGCGTACCCAGAAAACTACACAGGGCAATCCCATCAAACTTGCACCGTAAGATAATGCAGTGCCCCATTGTCCGGCACCAGTTTCTGTACAAACGCCTTCTATCCCTTCTTTGACACCATAATATAACTGTGCTAAAGCGGTATTGACTTTGTGACTTCCGGTTGGTGACAAATCCTCTCGCTTCCAATAGAGGTGCGCAGGAGTCTTCAATAGTTTTTCAAGTCGTTTAGCTCGCCTCAATGGTCGTGGTCGACCTGCTTGTATATATAACTCTCTTAATTCCTTAGGTATTGATATCCAGCGTTGATCTGAAGCTTCTTGTTTTAAACATTCTTTGACAATGACTTTAGAGAGAAATTCAAGCCGAGAAGGTCCTGTTTCAGGTTCTTTAGGTGGTGGAAGCGGTTGTGGAAGATCAGGTAAGATATTATACCAGTTTTTTGGAAGATCATTAACCGGTAACTGTATCTTTACTTCTTTCATGGATTTTACCCCCATTTTGGTTCTAACTAAATACTTTGTTTCTCTTAATAAAAAAATAGAATGTTTCACGGCAATAAGATAATTATCAGTTTTGACACAAAAGTCTACATCATTGGAAAATTGTTTATATCAGAACAAGGTGACGCAATTCAAACAGCTGAAGTCTGTTTTCACCCATTATCTGCAATTGAAATGATATATTGTGTTTGGGACCTGTCTAAGGCTACTATGAAAGAATATGTTAAGCAAACATTCGAGAAACTTTATTCAATAAATTCATCCAGTTTATCGACACAAAAAGGAGAAAGGAAAAAAATAGCCGCAGTTTTTCGTATAAAAATTAAAGGACAGCTGAAGTACCCTTCAACTAAGCCAGAAAAACTTGAATTCTTAAAACAAGAGGCTAAAAGACTTAATGTGTATCTCACGTTCTCTTATAACCCAATTCCTTCTATTGCGGTAGGGAAATAGTTTTATTCAATCTTGATATCGTCATTCCTAATATAATTCAATTTTTGTAGTAAAAGAGGATGTGTCTCTATCAATTCTAAATCGCTATTTTCAATTTCGCACGCAGAGGTAATTCTTAACAGTAACTCCTCTGAATTAAAGGAATTCATGAACGAAGCTTTTGTGCTTCGTAGAAAAAACTTTGGAAACGTCCTGTGGGCTTATGCTCCGAGCATTATTCATTATGAAATAGAGAGTTACCAACAGGAATCACCTAACGCTTTTGTCCCAATAAGCATTACAGGAACTGCATGTGCTCTTCAATGCGATCATTGTCAGTCTAAGATTCTGGAATCGATGAAACCTGTACATTCTCCTGATGAATTAATTCAATTATGTGATAACCTTAGTAGACAGGGTTCTAAGGGTGTTTTAATTAGTGGAGGCGCAAATAAATACGGCTTTGTTCCTCTTCTAAAGTATGCAGATGCTCTAAGGGTAATAAAAGAGCGTTTTGGATTAAAAGTCGTTGTTCATACGGGGTTCATTGATAAGGAAACTGCGAAAATCCTTGCAGAAGCCCATATTGATGCCGCTATGCTTGATATTATTGCCAGTCAAGACACAATTGAAAAAGTGTACCACATAAATGCAACACCTGAGAAATATGAAGAATCGATTAAACTTCTGAGAGAATTTAATATTCCAATTGTACCACATGTCGTCGTTGGTCTTAACTATGGCAATTTAGACGGAGAAATCGAAGCCTTGCAGATGCTTTCAAAATATAATCCTGACGCCGTTGTAATTGTTGCATTAATGCCTTTGGAAGGAACCCCTATGGAAAATGTCATGCCACCCTCACCTGAAACCATTGCAAAAATCATCACAATCACACGTCTCACTTTTCCAGTCAAACCAGTAATGCTGGGCTGTGCTAGACCAAGGGGATTTCATAAAGAAAAAACAGATATTCTTGCAATTCGCGCTGGCATAAATGGCATTGCTTATATAACCGATGCAGGTGTAGAAGAAGCGCAGACACTCGACCTTAAAATAATACATAAAGAATTATGCTGCTCGCTTATCATTAGCGACATTCTTACGTGACTATTTATACTGTTTTCTAGTATAGAAAAGAAAGATGACTCAATTCATTTATGACAATGTCATGTATTTATCCCAAAAGAGAAGTGGCAACTCGCTGAGTTCTTTGGTTTCCTCTTACTCTAGGTTACATAGTTTTGACGCCATGCGTGACCTCTCAGTCACTTCACCTTTTGTTCGATTTTTCCTCGGAACTCATTTCACCGTACTTTCCCATTTCCTTCCGTAAATCCTGTCGGCCGTGCATGTTTACTTTATGGTTCAGGGCCGATTCGTCCCCATATTTCTCCATACCAGTTTTTATTTCTGGTTCTGGTTCTGTATCGGTCACAAGTTGCCATTATCCTATTAAGTGGATCAACTATTTAAGCCTTTTTTTGTAAAATTGGTGCTCACTTCCTTATATAGCTCAATGGAACTCTATAGTTCTATAGACACCTATATGTCAATAAAATCGCGCGCGTAAGAATACTTTCCGCGTTTTTAATCTTTGATTATATGTAAAGCCCGTGATATTTAAGTCGGACAGAAACAATCCAGTTGTTTTATATCGTCATTCTTTTTTATTTTTCAAATGATATTTCAATCATTATTCTAAGAAATTTTAAGAAGCGTTGACTCTGAAAAACAGCGTTTTAAATGTTAATCACGAGTTTAATCAAGTTTTAACATAAATATCGTATCATGCTTTGAATAGACCTAGACATAATCTGAGCGAGAAGCCCACTATTAATATTAAAAGAATTATTAATCCTAAAATAAAAGAAAGACTACCTAAAACCAGGATAAGCATATCAAAGGCGTAACCAAACAAGGCAAGACCTAGAATTAAACTGGTAACGCCTAATAAAACACCAGGAAGGAATAATTTACCTAGAAATTCCACAAATTTAGTTAGGTGTTGGTCAACAGCAGGATGAAACTCATCTTCGATGAGAGCGAGACGAAAGGTAATATTACATAAAACAAACCCAAAAAGTAGGCCCATGGCGAAGTAAATTTCCTTTATTCCAGGAATTACATATGCACGGAGGATAAAGCGTTCATAGTTAAGAATGAAGAAATATGCAGACATTGGAATCAGCAGAGGGATTGCGAACCTTAACTGAAACAACTGTTTTGATAGCTCAGATAGCCGTGGGAGACTGGCAAATCCTATTAAAGCGCCTGTATAAATACCCAAGCATCCAGAACATACGGGTAAGTAAAAAGAGCCAATTCTAAAAGTCGCTACTTCCCATTGGAAGCATACAAGGCTTCCGGCCCAATATATGAACGCAAGAAGATCACCAATTGGTCCCGATTGTGAAGGAACAACAATTAATAGTTCACGCAATAACCACATATACCTCACAATTTATATGATGGTGTCATAATTGCCAAATAAATATATAAAAACTCTGGCTTTAATGCAACTTCGCAGGTGATAGCGTGGATAATTTATTCACAAGTGTGGAACAGGCTCTTAAATTGGCATCCAGCAAAGTATACCAAGCAGAGATATTTGGTCAAAAGCTGGTTAGTCAAAGCTTGATATTCGCAAAGAATTCAATTAAATCAGTAAGCAATATCGAAGATAGTGGAATCGCCTTACGAGTTTATGATAATGAGGGTCGACAGGGTTTTTCATATACATCTACAATTAATCAATCAGATGAAATTGAAAGAATGGTTAATGCAGCTGTGTCTTCGATGAAATTAGGAAGTCCCGATCCAGATTTTGAGTCGTTACCTGAACCGAAGCCCCTTCCTAGTGTAAGAGAGATATATGATGCCAATATCGTACATAGTTCGGCTGAAGAAATAATTGATCTAGGTCAACAAATTATTGACGCAGGGCATTGTTCGTCTGTTTCTGTCGTTCTTGATGGATCTGTCGTTATGACAAGAGAACAACGTGTTTTAATGAATTCGCAGGGTGTTGAATGCAGTTCAGAGAGCACAATGGGGATGATTTCTGCGTCTGCAGTTGCCAAAAACTCTGCAAGTGATGTTGCATCAAACTCTGATTTATCGGGTAGTCGTCAGCTTGAAAACCTAAGGCCACAGTGGTTAGGCGAGATCGTGTCTAAACGTGCATGTGAAATGCTTGGTGCCAAAAAAATAGAAACAATGAGCGTTCCTGTGTTGTTTTTTGAGAACGCGGTGTATCCACTGTTTTACAGCATTATCGGAGTTGCTGCGAACGCAGAAGCCGTCCAAAAGAAGCAAACTTACCTTGTAGGCAAGAAAGGAAAGCATATCGCTTCAGAGCACCTCACAGTTATTGATGACGGGCTACTGGCAGCAGGCTTTAGAAGTTTGCCTTTTGACGGAGAAGGTAGCCCTAAAACTCGTCATACTGTAATTGAAAAAGGTGTGTTAAGTACGTATCTTTACGACACATACACCGCCAAAAAAGATTCCGTAGAAAGTACTGGAAACTGTATGCGACTCGCTTATAATACCTTACCCCAGATTTCATGTAATAATCTAAGAATAACCCCTGGTAAACACCGTCTTGAGACCCTAATAAGTGAAACAAACAAGGGTATTTTTGTTTTAGCGTTGCATGATTCGCCTGATCCAGTAAGTGGAAGATTCTCTGGTCTATTAAGTGAAGCCTTTCTGATAGAAGATGGAGAAATGAAGTGGGCTATAAAAAATGCAATGATTGGAATTCATGTTTTCGATTTATTACAAGGCATTTCTGACATCTCAAGTGATTACAGAGAAGAAGCGGGCATACTAATTCCGTCTATTAAGATTGACAACGCAAGAATAGCCGGCGCAAATTAATGTTACCATAAATCTATTTTGACATCTTTAAGGCCGTTTCTTGCTTATTAATCAATCTGCCGTTTCTTTTAATCTATAACTAATAACTAGAAAAGATTTATAGTTCATTGTCATATGGGAAGATGGGGGATTCAAATGCCAGATAAAAGTCAACTACCCCACCCTTTCGGATGGGACTTGTGAAGTGCAGGATCACAACGCAAGAGTTGTCTAGGAGGTCTTTTGTATGAAAGACAGCAGCCGCTCGGTGGTACACACCCTGGGATGTTCCGCTAGTCCCAGGCTCTGTAAACCCTGCCTGACACAGGGTGGGCGTCATGGCACGACATCTTCCGAGCTGGCAACTCCGAAGCGGCTAGTACGGGTTTCATAAGCGTTCCCGACCGTATATCGGTGTGTAAAAACGCAGGAGAAACATTATGCCGATGAGAATACCTGTCGTGAGTATGGATGGCACTCCACTCATGCCCACCACACCAGCTAGGGTGCGAAAACTCTTAAAAGGCGGTGTAGCTACAGGTAACTATAACAAACTGGGTATATTCTACCTACAAATGAATAGGCCTGTTGGAACCGTGACGCAGCCACTCAAAATGACTGTGGACTACGGTGCCAAGTATGACGGGTACGCGGTGGGCGGTAAAAAAGAGGTCTGTATGAAAGGCATGGCGAAAATGCCTGAACGTATTGCTAAGAAGATGGAAGAAAGAAAACGATTAAGACGGACGAGACGATATAGATTATGGCGACGGAAAAAGCGTTTTGATAACAGGAAACGGCAAGAGGAATGGATTGCGCCCTCTCAAAACGCTAAGGTGGAGTTTCGGAACAAAATAGTTACGCAACTGGCACGTATGTATCCCATAACGATAGAGAACGGGGTGGAAGATATTGCCTTCGACCACTACTCGAAACACTGGGGCAAACATTTTTCAACGGCGGAAATCGGTAAAACGCGATTTTATAGGGCACTGGAGCAGATTGCGCCACTCGTGAAGTTCAAAGGGTGGCAGACCGCAGGACTGCGGAAACAATACGCGATAGCCAAGACTTCGAAGAAGGAGGCTGTCGTGCCAGAAAGCCACGGTAACGACGCGGTGGCGATGCTCTGTGGTCTGTTTGGTAGTTTGCCAGCACATAACAATGCCGTCTTCTGGTATTGGCAACGCCCAGAGTTAGCACGAAGACCACTTCACCGACAACATCACCAAAAAGGACACTTAAGACCAAGATTCGGCGGCACAACCAACGGCGGATACCTGAGAAAAGGCGATTATGTGGAGGCGGAAAAAGCCGGTAAGAAATATAGAGGATGGGTGTGCGGATTGCCTACCGATAAAACCAAATTAATCGGCGTTATGGACGTTTTCGGTACGCGAATTGGTCAATTTGCCATAAGCAAGGTAAGATTACTATGTCGCAACACAGGAATAATGTGGATGATGTCAACGGCGAATTCCTCTCCCACCTTTCGGAATGGAAAAGAAGATGAGTCCAGATACAATTGAGGGAAAAACCGCTTCAGAATGGTCTAGCCTTGGACATGATCATGCAGAATCCAGAAATTTTCAAAAAGCAATTGAGTGCTTTGAGAAAGCTTTGGAAATCAATCCCGATAGCAAGACGTGGTATTATATCGGAGCCGCTTATGATAAATTAGGAGATTTTCAAAAAGCAATTGAATGCTATGAAAAAGCAGTGAAGATCGATCCTCAAAACATAAATGCATGGATTCTCATGAGTACCGCCTACGATGAGTTAGGGGACTATCAGAGTGTCATTCAAAGTTGTGAAAAGATAGCTGATATTGAACCTAATAATATAAACGCCTGGTATAACAGAGGGGTAGCTTACGGTAAATTAGGCTATCTTGAAAAAGCTATTGATTGTTACGAAAAAACTCTTGAAATTGAACCAAAAAATATGGCTGCATTGAATAACATAGGGTCTATTTATATTCAAAAAAAAAGCTTTGAAAAAGCAATAGAATGCTTTGAGAAGGTTGTTGAAATCGACCCATCGTACACTATGGGGTGGTTCAACATGGGACTTGCTTACTTTAAATTGGATAATCCCCAAAAAACCATTGAGTATTTCGAAAAAGGTGTCAAACTGGATCCTTCCGATATTAAAGCGTGGAATATCTTGGAAGACGCGTACAGTATGTTAGATGATATTGAGAATGTGCTTAGGTGTTATAAGAAAATAGTCGAAATTGATCCATGGGATTCAGAAACGTGGTATAATATGGGTATTGCCTATGAAGATTTAGGGGATCTACCAAAAGCGATTGAATGCTATGAAAAAACGGTAGAGATCGACTCCCAATATAAAAAGGCCTGGTACAACATGGGAATTGACTACTATCACTTAAAAGACTACCAGAAAGCAGTTAAGAGTTTTGAAAGCGCAGTTAAAATTGATGCACTATATACTAATGCATGGAATAACCTGGGAGTTACTTACAATCAATTGGAGGACTACCAGAAGGCAATCGATTCCTTCGAGAAAGTAGTGGAAATCGATCCTAAACACCCTAAAGCACGGTTTAATATGGGATCCGCTTATCGTGCACTAGGTCAGCACGCTGAAGAAATTGAATGCTACAAGGAAATTGTAAAGGAAAACCCCCAGAATATAGATGCATGGTATTACATGGGAATTGCTCACAAGAAACTGGAAGACTATCAGAAGGCTATTGATTGCTTCGAGAAAGTAGTGGAGATCGATCCCCAAGACATAGGAGTCTGGTATGAACTGGGAGTTGCTTATGATCTACTAAAAAATAATAAAAAAGCCAAGAAATGTGTAGAAACAGTATTAGAACTAGATCCTAATAACCCACAGGCATTAAGCCTTTTAAAAAAAGTAAGTAAATTAGAAAGTTAAACCTAAATTGAAAAAATGAATCATGTCTCACTTATTCAAATCTTCTTTAATTTCCGTTTGATTTTTCTCCTTCACGTTCTTTTTCATTTTCTCCTTTAGGAGGTCTGCAGCTTCACGAGTATAAATTAGGGGATGATTAATTCTTTTGACTTTTTTACCATATCTTAATTCGAAGAGTTTTGCACAAGCAGTTCTTGGTTGATTATTTATCATATGTTCGATTAAATCTTCTAGAATTTGATCAAATTCAGTGGGCTTTTCCTTTTCTTCAAATTCTTTTTGAAATCTCATTCCAATTTCATCTGCACTTTTTTTAGCAAATGGACAGAAATATGTGGAGATGATTGTTTCACACTTCGGCGTGTTATAATCGACTCCAGAGCCCACTTTTCCATATAAATGATCAATAGAATAGCCTACTTTGGCGCTAAAATCTTCAAATGTCAGCCCGATATTATCTACTGCACGTTGATACCAAAATCGCTTTTGATCTTCAGCAGACATCCCTAGCTGCTTTAGAAATACTCCTAAAACCCACCGTTCTCCATGCGGCAGATGTCCAATTTCTGTGAGAGTTAAAAGTAATTGGTTCATACATTCAGGAAACAAGTCTAATCGATTATATATTACTCCTTTTATGCCAATTTCTGTTTTCGATGGTACAACAAATTCTTTTTCATATAGTTTCATATAGGCTTTTAGTTCTCGTATGATTGGTCTGAGAGAATTATCGTCTTTTACTAATTCTTGAATTTCTTGTATTTTTATTCGTAAACGATCCTCAAAAGCCCGTTTAATGCTTCCTTGAAATATAAAAAGGGGTGCAATTGCCCATCCTCCAAGTAGCAACATTCTTCTTTTTGATACAAGGATTGGGACTTTCGTGAAATGAATTCCAACATGTTTTCTTAATGCTTTAGGCACCGATTTAGTCTGCCGCACTATTCTTATCGTGGTTCTCCCATCACTCTCTTTAATTCGCTTTTTTTCGTATCGTGAAAACTCTCGGAGCTCGATTAGCTGATACTTTATTTTGAGATCTATATCTAGTTCTTCTTCAATTTCTTCGAGTGTCTTAACTCTTATAATTTTGTCTTGGCCATTCTTATCTTGGTCTTTGTCTTGGTCAAAAAAGTAGTGAATTAATGTCATAACGTCCGAAAATGATGCTTTTGTAAGTCGATTATCGAAAAGATCTCCTTCAAATTCCACAAGCCATGCGCTAAATTTTGGATCTGATGCTGCAGCTACTCTTAGAAGGATATGTCCTGCAAATTCTTGAATAATATCTTCTGAAGAATTCTCTTGGACACTCCAGGATTCCCTTCGGGCGAATTTATCTATTCGCTCTTTTGCAAAACCTAGCGCTTCTTTTGGGGAGAGTTCTATTGGTATTTTTTTCAATAGACACCAAACTGGTAATTTTTCTTCCAACTACTTACCCTCTCATTTACTGAAGAATTTATTTTCTAGAGAAGTATTTAGAATCGTCTTTTTAATAGTATTATACCTTCCAATAGTGAAAATGTCGTAGTTTTAGGTATTCTATTGGTTAAGATGGCATATAAATGCTCTGCATCCTTTAAGAACACAAAATGTGTTACTTCTCTTATCGAATGGCAAGTAGTGTTATTTATGTCCGCCATAAGGACATAAAATTAAAAAAAGATGTTGTGTCGGATACGATTCATTCGATCTCAATTGTATAAGGCTTAATCTTTGGAAGCTTTATCTCAAGTAATCCTTGCTTAAATCGAGATATTGCTTTGTCAGGGATAACCTCTACAGGCAACTTCCTAATCAAGTGATGATAATGCTTAAACTCCGTCTCCTTCTGAACAGTTCCCCATTTTTCGAGTTTTATCGGTTCTTTAAATTTCGCGTCTATTTCTAAGGAACGTGGTGTAGCTTTAATCTCAATGTCGTTCTTATCTTTAATAAAGGGAAGATCATAAACGACGACTAATTCATCAGCGGTTTCACTAATCTCGACAAGTGGCTCTAGGCAACAGTGCCTTAAATCAAAAGAGGGTTTCATAAAGCCTTTTCTAAGAATTTCATTTATAGACCTTTCCATCCTTTCAAATAGTTCATCCATCATCTCTACTAGGGATTTTGTTTTTTCAGGCAATTTTATACCCCCTTAGCCGTAGAAAGCCGGTATTTCGTATTCTTGTGCTTTATCAACTTGTTGCATTGTATCTCTAGTTCGCTTCATTGTATCTCTCATTCGAAGTCTAATTTCTTCAGCTTGTTCAAGCAATGGCTCTATATCAACAGTGACATTCAGGAATTTTGCGATAGCTTCCAGCAAAATTGCTGCTGCTCCTGGATCAGGATAGTTCATGTGAGACTGTACGAGAAACGTGATATTCGGCACAACTTCTGCTATGCAATAATTAAGTATTGATGCATATGGTCCTGCCATAAAACCCTCCTCAAGTTTCTGAACTTGCATCGCCTCTAATTTCGCTAGCATATTTTTTGCAGGTTCAGATGTAACGGTATATATACCTGGTTGATCGAGATCCATTCTATTGGGTACAGGTATGCCTGCAAGAGAGAGAATCGCTGCTGGATTTAAGCTTTTCGCCCATTTCACTACTTCTTTTGAGAATGAACGTATCAGAGCAGGAGGAAGCGGGATTTCACTGACAACAAGGATGACATTTCCTCCAGCGTATACTCTTAGAGGACCCATAGGTACTGTGTCATGGATGACAGCAATGGGTGGTAATTGATCAGAATCAATAGACCCTATGGGTTTCATATCAAGAGATTTGATTAATTGTGCCGCACTGATGACTCCTATCAAACCAACGTCAGGGAGTCCGATTAGTACATATGGTTTTTCAGTCTTTATTTCGCCGACATTTATTTTAACGTCAATACTCGACATAATATGACCTCTTAAAATGTTCAAATTATAGCTAGTCTGTTACTTATACTAATTCAGACTTAATATAATTTTTCAACCATATAGTAGCTTTGGAATGACGTTTTTTGTTAAACCAACAATCTTAAGCAAGATTCTTATATCGTCCTCAACTTTAGAGACGCATCAAAAAAAACACAAAGATTGTTGAAGCAATTTAGCATGAAAAGTTACGGTTAAGTTTCTCGTTATTTTTGGTTTATTTAGACGAATGTAAACCGACAAAAATCGCATATAATCAATCATAGTAGTATATTTTAGTTACACTCTCCTCTGTGTTGGTATTTAACCTCCCGATAAAACTCCTTATTTGGGAGATTACTTAAAAATGTCTGCCTATACCCCACCAAGAGAGCCTAATTTCAAACAATTCCTAATTTCAAACTTTTTGGAACACCAAGAAGAACTAAATCCCAGTCCAACTTCAAACGGTAAGCTCTCTCAACAAGATGAAATGCTTTTTATTTTCTCTTTAGTTGATGGTCGCATTTTAAATGCAGAAGAATTATATGACGTTGTTAAATTCGTAGAACAAATTCTGGGTTCAGAATCTATTTATGGAATTCCAACTCAAGCTGCTTTATCTAAACTTTTACATTCACTTACCAATTCAAATTTGATTATTCAAAATGATAAAGCATATAAGATTTCTAAATCAGGTAACAGTTCTTTTAAGAATTCCTTTCAAAAATATATTCTAAAAAAGACATCACTTCGCCGCGCATGCCGCTTTCTTAATTGTATTTTACCTGCACTTCTTGATAATAACCCTAGCAAGACCGAATTCAAAATTATTTTACAGCAAGCAGCAGAGTTTTACGGTAAATTATCCGGTTAACTGATTAGGTTTTTGTATATTAGTCATTACCTTATATCTTTTGATTTAGTGTAATTTACTTGCGTTTCTTTAGCCTTCTATGAATTCTAAAACTGATTTGATCCACAAAACTTTTCCGTTTATCCTATCAGGAAGGATTCAACGAGAAGATTAATAAGAAGCACTGTAACTAATTATTCAGGATGGATCCTCATTCTGTCAAGAACCCCGCCCTGAAGGGACGGGGCTTGGGATGGTGGTACTGATGCAAGTCTTGACTAGACTTAGTTTCAACCACATGTTGTTGGGACTACCCGTATCGGGCTATAAGAACGTTGGGATGCATACCCTAGTCCCAACCACTTCGGTAGAACCACTTAATACCACTCTCACAAAATTTTTGTGGGATATGCCTGATATGGCTTGTCGAAGGGTGCTCAACTCATGCACAGGAGGATTATATCATGTCGCTGTGTAATAACCGAGTACCTGTAGTAGGAAACGATGGTACACCGCGAATGCCGACCAAAGCCTCACGTGCTAGGCGTTGGATGGCACAGGGAAAGGCGGTAGCTAAATGGAGTAAGTTAGGGATATTTTACGTACAACTTACTATAGATGCGGGCCGCCACACGCAGGATATCGGGCTGGGGCTTGACCCTGGCTCTAAATACGATGGGATCGCCATTGTATCCAAAAAGGAAGTGCTCCAAACAGGGATGACCGAACTTCCAAAGGGCATTACCAAAAAACTGCAACAACGCAGTAACCAGCGCAGAAATCGACGGTGTAGAAACTGCCGAAGAAGAGAATGCCGCGTTAATAACCGCGCACGTGACGAAGACTGGCTGGCACCCAGCCAGCACTCAAAAGTAGAGTTCAAACTTACAATTATCGCGGGGTTACGTAACCTGTACCCCATCAACAAATGTGTGGTCGAAGATGTGTGCTTCAACCATTACCAGAAACGCTGGGGGAAGTATTTCTCTACCGTAGAAATCGGTAAGACGTTACTCTATGAAACGCTGGTTGAGTGGTGTGGTCAGCTAACACTGGTGAGCGGTGTGGACACCGCACAGTTACGTGCCAAATACGG
>JAEOSO010000017.1 GCA_016840315.1 Candidatus Borrarchaeota archaeon
TAGAAATTACATGTATATTAGATACTGAAGCAATACCCTTTATCCAAGGAAAGTATTTATTTGACTTAGGCGAAGTTATGCAAGTGAATGATAAAATTTACAGATACGAGAAGTCAGATAAATCAACTATCTCAATTTTCTTTCCAGGAAAAGTTATTGAAGCTGAAATTCTTCCAGACTCTCCTGCTACGCTAACTGAGAACTTCTATAGCTTTACATTTCCAGAGAAAATCAAATCGATCTCTTATGTGAAGGCTAATTATACTATGAAGAAGTTTCCGTGCCTTAGAGCAACCAAGACTGTAAATCAATACGTAGCAGAACCAGGTGATCAAATAGTTGTAGAAACTGTGATTGAAAATGTAGGAATAGATATAGCTTATGATGTCAAAGTCAACATACAGATTCCAGAGGGAGGAGAACTTAACCCTGAGTATACATTAGAGAATTCTTGGAAGAAAATATTACCAGGAGATAACGTTACATATTCTTATGTATTAACATTGACAAAACAGAAAATAAATATTCAATTAAAACCGGATCAGATCACATATGCCAGTACAAACAAAAGTAATGATCAAGCTGAAGAATTAATACTCACAAACGAGGTTCTAGTCTCAACGAAAAGCAATGCACCTTTACTTATTATAACAAAAGAAAGTGAAAAATTTATCGTAGATAATACGTCAACTAAGATAAAGATGATTGTCAAGAACGTTGGAAACGAAGAAATAACAGATATTGAAATTTCTGAAGATATATGGTATGGAACACTCATAAAAACGCCTAAGAACTCAACTATGAGTGGAACTATTCTGAAAATAACTCTCCAGAAACTTGAACCTGATGAATATGCAACCATTGAATATGTTATTGCCGTAAAAAATGATGCAATATCCCATGCCACTTTGTCATATCAGGATATATCACTCAACTCAAATGAAGTCGCACTTAAGCTTGATAAGACATTTAACAACGAGTTAACATGGATATATCATCTAAGAATTGAGAAAAAAGCGTTTCCTTCTACCTTTATGCCTGGACAGACGGTTTTCATAAACATCACCATTTCAAATGTAGGCATTGTACGCACGCCAGCCTTTAACGTGATTGATCGGATTCCAGGTAGTATAGATTCGGATGACAAGAAATGGGAGAACCTACATTTAGATCAGAAAGAGAGTATAACACTTAGTTATAGAATAGAAATTCCTTTTGATTATCAAATAGAAGGCTATGTTCTCCCACCTGCAGAAATTTACAGCACAAATTATAAGGAAATCTATGGGACGTCAAATGTGCTTCACTTAAAACAAAATGTAATTATTCATTCGTGGGTTCTCGCTGGAATTTGCGTTGCGTTAGCAGTCGTTGTTGTTGAATTAATTTACATGAGGAGAAAATATGTGCTCGTTAAAATATAATATTACTTTTATACATGCAAAATCTTAGCAAATTATCAGATCAGATCATAACGGAGCTTTCTCACAACATCGATAAGGTTTAATAGATAGTATACAACAACTAATGATAGAGAAATAATAAGAACGAAAATTTTTCTTCTTGAAAGGCGCATCTAGTTCTTAAGACAAAACTTAACACTGTGTGAAAAAGATACATGTAGGGGATTACTATGCCAATATATGAAACTACTGTAACGCTTAAAGGAAAACTAAATGAAGAATTAGATCTCCAAAAGCATACAGACATGTTAGTAAGCGTTCTAGAAAAAATTCCTGAACTGGAAAACATTTCTACCAAGAATAGAAAATCTTACTATGGGAATTGGACCGAAATTCAAGGCAATATTGATATGTTCGGCTCTTTTTCTGGTATATTAAAGAAAATCGAAGAAGGTGCGCCTTATAATCTTATAATGAGAGTTTCTCGAAACCTTGATGCTGACAGTTTTGAAGAAGCACAAAAAACTGCTTACGATTGGTTAAAAGAAGTAGGGAAATTACTTGAGAAAGATATGAATTTGAAAGTTTCTCTCTGATCACTTTTTTCGTCCCTGAAACTCTTTGAGAAAACTTATTTTCAGGTAGAATCTTGAGTTTTTAAAAAAAGGAATAAATTGAATGGAGAAATCATATTTCTCTATAAGAGATGACTCATTTCAGACCTTTAATCTCTTTTAATTCCTTCAGCACATCAAGCTGTAGTAGTTCTTCATTGAGAGCTGGCCAGTCAACGCCAACGGGTTTGTTTCTCATTTTTTTAGAATAAATTATCCTTTCAGGAGTTGCTATAATATCTACAATTGTATCATAGGCATTAGCATCGATAGGCTCATCGATAATTTGGCATTCGTGAATTACTGCTATGATTGGTGTTTCTTCATTAACTACTCCAATTTCGCGAAACATTGCCCATTCCAGATCAAAATATCCGTGACCCTTTCCAAAACGTACACCTTCCGTATTAACAACAGATGCGCCAGTAACCAAAAAATCAACTTTACCGAATTGTTGAAGTTCTTTTAGTGAAACTGTTTTGCCAAATTTGTCAATTCCATCCAGCGTTGAAGCAAATGTTTCTTGTCCAATTGGAACGTCATCTCGTCTTACGTGCGTGAAACCACGAACAATACCGTAGGTGGGCATTACAAAAGCCTTATTGTCCCTAATACAATATTCACGCAACACTTCTAAGTTATTGTCAGGGGTAATCATTACAAACGACGCATTCTTGTAAAGATCCAGATTTCTGATTAGGTCGCAGGCTTTTTCGCTACCCTCGTAATCGGGAATAAAAGAAGAAAAATCCCAATGAAATCGGGAATCAGGCTTTGCTACTTTTCTAAGTTGTTTCCAGACTGCTTTTCGAAGATTTTTCTTATCTGTCATAAGCTATCGCTTCTTTTACATCATATTTCAATGATAGGATATCTTTTAGTTCCTCAATACGCAAAATAACAGGTGCATGAGGAAGTAAATTTCCAAGTTCTGTGACTTGTGGTCGTGTTAAAGATGCTTTTTTAAGGATTTCGGAGTGGGAATACACGTCCCGTGTGTTACTGTCTATAAGAATTTTACCCTGATTAAGCACTATAGAGCGAGGAATGTAGTTTGAAACAAGGTTCATATCATGAGTTATTACAACGATCGTTTTTCCTTTTTTATTGAATTCAGTTAAGATACGCATTATTGAATGGGCTTGGGATGCATCCTGTCCTGTTGTTGGTTCGTCTACAATAATAATCTCTGGTTGCTTTACAAGGGCTGTTGCTACTGCGAGTTGTTGCCGAAGACCACGTCCCATGCCAAACGGCTGTTCATTTCGTAATCTTGTTAAGTTCATTACGTCTAACACTTCGGAAACACGTTGTTCTATTTCTTCATTCGAAAAGCGCCCGCTTTGTGAATACTTCAATTCATACGCGCATTCTTCAAAAACCGTCTGACAGAAAAGTTGGTGATCTGGATTCTGATAAACAAGTGCAGTTTTTTGAGCAATATTTTCGACAGAAACGTCCTTTGTGTTCATTCCAAAGACTTCAAGGTCACCTTCAGTTGGTTTAAGAAGCCCTACAAAATGATTGATTAGGGTCGTCTTACCCGAACCATTGTTTCCTATTATTGCAACGAACTCACCCTTCCGAAGTTCCAGATCAATACCGTTCAATGCTTGTGTTCCGTCAGGATAGGTAAATCGGACATCTTGTGCTTTAATTATTACCTCGCTAGTTGAGGGTAATTGATCCTTAATTGCTACAGAATTATAAGAAATTTCTTCAAGGTCAAGGATTTCGTGAAGAAGTTGTATGGCGTCATTTAAAGTTACAGGAAGTTGATTTTTATCTAGAGAATTAGGATATGTACAGGATATTTCTGAGAATACTTCGGAAACCTGGGGAGGATATACCCCATTTTCCTTAAGAAAAGCAACGTCACAGAAGAACTGTGATGGCGAGCCCCTTCGAATGATGTTGCCATTTCTCAGAAATATGAGTTCATCTGCGAATTGTGCTAATTGCGCAGTGTTATGTTCAACAATAATCATCGTAAGTTTTTTTGTTGCCCTTAATTGCGCTAGTAATGAGAATACCTCACTTTTTCCTACGGGATCAAGATCGGTTGTTGTCTCATCAAAAATCAAGATTGGAGGCTGGCGTGCTAACGCACAAGCTATTGCTAATCGCTGTTTTTGTCCTCCAGAAAGTTCGCCTGGATGCTTTTTTCGTATTTTATCTAAGCCTGTTGCCTTTAATGCCTCTTCTAATCGCTTAGCGATTTCTTCAGGTGGAAATCCGAAGTTTTCTAAGGGAAAGATGATTTCATCTTCAACAGAAGGTTCTATTAATTGTTCATCTGGATTCTCGAAAACTATTCCAATATGGGGAATAAGTTCTTCGAACGGAGTCTTCCGTGTATCCATGCTTTTGATTTTAACGCTGCCTTCTATTGCCCCCCATGTTTTCTTTGGTATCAGACCACATAGGGCTAGACATAAAGTTGTTTTGCCGGCCCCAGTAGGACCGACTATTCCTAAAGTCTTACCCTGTTCAATGGTGAGATTAATGTCTTTCAGTATCCAGTCACTATCTTTGTACCGCCAGCTCAATCCTTCAATTACAATATCATCCATCAAACGTCCTCCAGAAATTCAATTATGTAAATGGAAATGAGAATGGAAATATAGGAGACGCATAAGTCCCTATCAATCCAAGCAGTTCTGAGATCGGTAAAGGCACGAATGGCCATCCTGGAAAAGATAATATTCCAAACCAATACCTTAAAATGTATGCAGCAATAATCAAGCAGGCTTCTATAGCAACAATCAGATAATGTCGCTTTTTGAATTTCAAGTCCTGTTCTCGGAAGTTACTTCGTTTACCGGATCGAAAGCCCTTCGTTTCAAGGGCAAAAGTGATGTGTGTAATGCGACGTAGACCGATCACCATTAACGGAATAAAAGTTTGTGTATACGCGTTGATTCTACCCATAAGAGGACCTGATGAAAATCTGACACCACGAAGAGTCATTGCATTTCTGATCTTATCCATGTCGGTGAGAAACAGAAACATCGTTCGAAAGCTCAAACTAATCAAAAATGCTAGAGAGAAGGGTATTCGTAAGCTGTGAAATCCATCTCTGATTTGTTTTTCATCCATAGTAGAAATGAAAAGTGTAGAGCCTAAAAGCATTGAAACGAAACGCATAATCATGGTAATAGCATATACAATTGTCATTTGCGAAATAAAGGTCCCCCAAGGAAACTGATAGTAGATAGACCCTCCTGGATTCAGGGGAGGAATTTTACTTCCGAGAAGATAGGAAACGGAAACCGCTTGCACCAGTATGACAATAAAATACCAGTACCGTTTTAAGATAGTAATCTTTACTCGAAATAATGGATACGCTACTAAAATGGTAAGAAACAGCAAAAACATGGCTGCAGGAGTTTCCATAAAGAATGCGATAAGATTGATAGCGAATATACTAATGATTTTGATAGAGGGATGTGATTTATAGAGTGGAGAATCTTTCATGGTTGAAAAGAGCATTTGAGCCAATATCTTTCAACTCCTAAGGATCAAAAATTAAAAAAAAATTGAAACTAAGTGATTAATTTAGGACAACTTTTTCCTGATCATCAATAGAGTCCTTCGGTATACACTGGACTTGTTTGTACGTAGGATGTGAGTTTTTTGAGCAAGGGGGTGCCTATTATGAATACTGCTAGAGAATCGCCAATCAAGTATGCCACTACCCCGACCCACCAGAAGGGCGGAGTGATCACTCCGAAGGCAAGGTTTACTGAATGAACCCATATACCGCATATTAAACTAGCAATGGGCACGCTTACGATCCATGCAACCCAATCTTTTTGCTTTTCTAACAGAGGGCTCGCCTTAAAGACCTTCTTGAAAATAAGTGCACAGACCATTGGTGCGATCATATCGCCCATTGCTCCATCAAGCAAGACATGCAGTGTAAAGCCTGAAAAGTATCCCATAGCAATAAAAGTTGCAATCAGCGCCCCCAAAGCCGCCCAGACACCAAACCACATTGTTAAGACGAAGTAAAAGCCAGCAGGAATCCAGAAACCAGAAGCACTTGGCAAGCCGGGTATGGGTACCAGAATAATAGCGAATAATGCAAGCACTGCATTTATTCCCGCTGTTACAGCTGTGGTTACTAATTTATACGTTAGTCCCACTTCAGGTTTTTCAACAGTCATTTTATCACCTCATTTACTAGAAGCTAATCCACCCCATTAATATCTGCGCAATAAAGCTAACAACTAACCAAAACACTGCAAATGCTGAAATGTAGAAGAATACATGAATTATTTCATATGATTGTCCCGCACTTTTTCTTTTTTGCTCCCAGAAGTAGAGCAGAACCGTCACTATTACTTGAATAATGATCCCCGCGATAAAGAAGTAAGTGTAGTTGAATAATTGCATAGTTATTCCACCTCTATTTTGCCGTGGGAAGACCACTTTAGGGCAGGTCCAGGCCCCTCCGCCCATAGTTTATAAGAAGAGATCGTGCGCATATGAGACGATATAAAAGACTGAGACTGTCTAAGAACCTTAGAGCCTATGTAAGGATTCGATGCTGTGAAAGTGAAAAACGTAAGTGTTTGTCGTCTTTTAACTCTTAATGAAGACAATAACGCTGTAGACAGGATGTATTCAATTTTTGTCGGCAAGAATAGTCCTCGCGCGCACATATTCGAAGTAAGCTCTCTGGGAGATGTTTAATGACGTTGCTTAAATACTTTTGTATTATCTTTTAAACTTTTGCTTTATAAACATCAGAAAATTGACATGTTTAAAGCAAAACCAATTACATGTTAATGTTTTTATATCAGTTATCAAAGAGTTCAAAAGCGCTAATACGAAAAAATTGGGATAAAAGGGGTTTGAAAAATGAAAACTACGTTCGAACTCGAAGACAAACTTGTTGAAATGCTCGATAAATCCATTACAGATTTCAAACTGGATACTACTAGAGAGGATGTACTAGAACTAGCAGTTAAATTTTATCTTGGGCGCATGGGATTTCTTCAATCAGAGGATGAATATCGTCTCCACGGTTTAATGAAGAAAAAACCAGAGGAAAATACAAAGTAAATAGGATTTGAAAAGACCGAAGTTCTACGGATAATCGATCTATTAAATTAGTCAACCAAAATCAACCCGGTCCATCGAACGATATCCTTCGGAGGGGCTAGTTCGAAGCCGATATTTTTCGCTGTCTTAAATGCATCAATGCCAACAGCTTCTATTGATGGTCTCGCTTTAAATGGCTGCTGACAAGGTTCCCCAGATTGCTGGGATACACACTGAGCGCATAGCTTGCAACTCCCACCTATAAATCCAGTAGCAAAATAAAAGCCCATTGAATATGCTTTCGCTTCTACTTTATTTACAATTTCATGTAATCTTTTTCTAGATCGATCAAGAGGTACTCTATATTCGTTTTTAAAGGCTTGACTCTTATAAATCTCAGTTACACTATCTTTACTACGAATAAGTTCTTTTAGTTCTCCGGATATTGGATAATCTAATTGAAGTAATAGGGCATAGCTATATTTTGCTACAAGCTCTTGCATTTCATTCACAGAAGGAACATTTGGGGGACACATAAGATGTATCCCGTAATCATCACACAAAGGCACCCTACATTTTAGACGTACTCTTGCATCTACAACAACAACTGCTGCATCAAAAAATTTTGCTCTAGAAGCACCACGTTCTATGGCATACTCACATAGTTCTTGAAGATCGCTATTAATATTGTTCAATACCATCGGACTACTTCCTTCAACTTAAATTAAGGTTATTAAGAGAGTTTTAGTGAACTACAACCTAACAAGTTGAGGTTGCTTCTTGCGCATTAATCATAAATGAAACATTAGAACATATATAAATATAACCTTCTTGATTTGAAAATGCAAACTGATGATTTATTAGGAATTTCGATTTAATAGCTCGCTAAAGCGATGATAATGATTTATACAAAAAACTACTTTATTTTTTTAGTAAGATGAGTGCACAATATAATTGAATTAAAGAGTGATTAGATAATAAGGGAGGAAATGGTGAAAAAGTCAACTACCCCACCCTAAAGGGTAGGAGCTTGAAGAATTCCCTTAGTTGATTAGGCGTGAATTCGGTACGCACCATACCTACTACTTGTCTGAGACCTTCGTTCTCGATATTGACACTTGAATTATGATCGCCAATTCATCACCACTCTAAAGAGTTGGTGCGTTCTTGCTTAGTTTAGAGTGAACTACCTCACGCTAAAGCTGTGAGGCTTCCTGCTTCTCCGACCGAACTTGCTGTGACCTAGGGAATACTATTGAGGTATTCCACTGCCACAGTAGAGGATTCAGTCTCCACAGGCTTAAAATCCCTACGTCCCGTAGGTACTGCTAACGATCGTGATGCCATCGGAATATGCACCTTGTCTGCAAGTGTGCGTAGTATCCCTCCAATTGCCGTTGATATCTTCGTCATACCACCTATATAACTATTAGGGAGACCCCTCGCTGCAAGTGATGAACGTGAACACTCACGCAATTCATCACCACGCTGAAGCGGTGGTGCTTTCTTGCTTAACTGCTCGTAAATAGGATTTGAAAAGACCGAAGTTCTATGGATAATCGATCTGTTAAATTAGTCTACTAAAATCAACCCGGTCCATCGCACCAAATTATCCTTTGGTGGGCTTAGTTTGAAGCCAATGTTTTTCGCAGTCTTGAATGCATCAATGCCAACAGCTTCTATTGATGGGCGAGCTTGAAATGGATGCTGACAGGCTTCTCCTGATTGTTGTGTTACGCATTTTGAGCATAGCTTGCAACTTCCGCCAATAAATCCTGTCGCAAAGTAGAAGCCCATTGAATATGCTTTTGCTTCTACTTTATTCACGATTTTATGTAGGTTTATTTGGCCCTTGTCAAGAGTATCTTTTCGGTTTTCAAAATATGATTTATTCTCGTAGATTTCGCCTATGCTCTCATTACTTTGAATAATCTTTGCTAGTTCTTCATTTAGGGGAGTATCTACTTGGATTAGTACAGCAAAATTGTAGTTTGCCAACATAGCCCGAAATTCATCTACAGAAGGAGTATTTTTTGGCGGACAGCAAAGATTTATTCCAAAAGATGGGCATAGTGGTACTTGGCACTTCAGCCGGACTCGCTCATCTACGACCACGGCATCTGCATCGAAAAATTTTGCCCTAGAGGCACCATTCTCAATAGCATACTCACATAACTTCTTAAGATCGCTTATAGCATCATCAGTTCTCGTTTTAGACATCATTCTTCCAACTCGAAACAGGATTGTTCAATGGAATTTTATAAATGGTGCCACTAGATAGTATTTTAAATTACTTTTCACGTTAAATTAACCCAGTCGGTGGGTGACATTTCATGTCATTTTGGAAAGAAACCAATATGGATACACTCATTACGTTTAATGATGTCCTACTTTTACCCGGATTATCGTCGGCTGAGCCAAAAGACATCAATATAAATTCACGAATCACGCTTAGGTTTTCCTTGGTTTTACCATTTGTTTCATCTCCAATGGATACTGTTACCGAGGAAGAAATGGCAATAGAGCTTGCACGACAAGGAGGACTCGGAGTTCTACATAGAAACTGCACAAAAGAAGAAGCAGTACATATGGCACGAAAAGTCAAGCGGGCAGAGTCTTTCATAATCTCAGAAGTTTTCACGATAAGGCCAGATGAAACTGTGAAGAATGCCACCGAATTAATGAATCAATACAACGTCCATGGCCTGCCTGTTTTAAATGATGATGAAAATTTAATAGGCATAGTCACGTGGCGTGATATCAGATTTGCAGATGATAATTTGAAAGTAACAGACGTAATGACGAAAGATGTGATTACAGCCACTGATGAAGTGAGCCTCGATGAGGCAAAAACAATACTCCATAAACATAGAATCGAAAAATTACCAATAGTTGACTCTAACGGAAAATTAAATGGTTTAATCACTATCAAAGATATCCTTCTAAAAGGGAAGTATCCTAATGCTGTGAGAGATAATGAAGGACGATTATTGTGTGGCGCAGCTATCAGTCCGTTTGATCTAGATAGAGCAAAAGCTCTTGATAAATATGCAGACATCTTAGTAATGGACGTCGCTCACTTTCACAATGAGAATTGCTTTAGAGGCGCAAGGGAGATAATGAATAACGTCAGCGCCGATGTTATAGTAGGAAATATTGGTACATATGAGGCAGCAATAGATACACTCAGCAGATTGGAAGATGTTGCTGGACTTCGAGTGGGTATTGGATCAGGTAGTATTTGTTCTACAAGCATGGTAACACGTGCCGGTGCACCAACATTGTTTGCAACTTTGCAAGTTGCGAAAGCGTCCACTGAATTAGGAAGTAAAGTACCAATTTGTTCAGATGGTGGAATAAAAAACAGTGGCGATATAGCAGTAGCCTTAGCGGCTGGGGCTTCAGCATGTATGATGGGGAATATTTTTGCTGGATGCCGCGAATCACCAGGAAGATTAATAGCGTTAGAAGGAAAATATTATAAACAGTATTATGGGATGGGGTCAATCGCCGCCAGAAAAGCGCGATTTTCGCTTGACAGATATTCTCAACCAAGCAAAGATATTGCAGAAGGTGTGGAAGGCTTTGTTCCATACCGAGGAACCATTAGTGATGTAATTACAGAATTAGCTGGGGGACTTAAAGCGGCGCTAGGTTATGTAGGAGCGAGAGATCTAGATGAACTTAAACAGAAGGCAAAATTTGGGATATTAACACCAGCAGGTATGCAAGAAATGCAACCTCACGACATAATCACGCCAAAATAATAAAAACAAGAAATGACGATTAGTCTGAAAGAGATTAATCTACTAATTCTGTAAATGCTGAAGAATTTTAGTAGAAAACTCTTCAAGTAATTCAAGACCTTGGTTTAGCCATTTTGTTCGTGCATTTGTGACACGTTGAGGCTCTTTTATAGCGAATCGAATTTTTGCTATAAGATATTTCTCCCACGATTCTATAGAAAGGCACGACTTTTTCTCATCTTCAGCAACAAAAAAATCGGTTATCCTTTTAATATCCTCGTCGCTAATAGATTCCCTTAGTTTTGACGGAATTTTTACCCCCTTTTTGTCTACAGAAAATAAGGTGCTATTAAAATCAAACTCGCATATTTTTATTGCCCTAAGACCGACGTACAAAGTCCATGTTGAACTTACTCTATCATCTAATTTCAAACGAGTCTCGCAAGATAAATAATCAAAGAAGTTCTCCAATTCAACTTGATTTGTTAGAATCGTTTGTTCAAAGTTTCGATTCTTCTTGCTTTCATTTAATAGCATCTCGTTAAGTAAATCCTTGCCAGAGAGATAGCTGCGTCTATTTCCATATTTTAGCATACGAGTCGCTCCTAACATCGTGACAATGAATACACCAATTAGACTTATAAAGGGAATTGGCCAAAACAATGGAGAAAGGAAAATAACTAGCAGAATGGAAAAAAAGAAGAGTGGCAAAAAGAAAAGGATACATCTTATCTCAATTAGTTGTCTTTTAATCATTTTATTGAGCGAAATGACCTCGCCTTCAAAGGTTATTGCGTGACTAGTAGGCTCGCTTTCTGTTTGCAGCTTCTGTTCTTGCGTCTCTATCAAGATAAATCTTCGCTTTCGATTTCGACCTCTAACTTTACGCACCTGAATTGTAACCAATATTAGAAAGCACAGCAATACGATGAGGTAAGGAGTATAAGGAGAGACTTTCAAAATCTCAAATATGCTGAGATTATCTAATTGAAAATTCTGCATTCTCTTGTCACTCATTATAATGAACAAACGCTATTAAGTAAAAGGCTTGTCTTCTGTATCAAGAACTCAATTTTAAATGTTATTCATTGAGATAATTTTGTAGTCCATGATTTTATCATGAGTTTGAATAGATGCTATTTTGACACTAGAGCGACTAATTAATGGATAAAGGACCACTCAACTTCAGATAGGGCTTTTCTTTCGCCCTATGTTAATCAATAAAGACGTTTAAATTATATAGTATGAAATGTATCTTGGTGACAAAAATTTTTGATACCGCGGTTGTTCTCGCAGCAGGCAAAGGCATAAGATTGCAACCTTTAACAAATAACGTTCCTAAACCATTGCTGCCAGTTGCTGGAAAGCCAATCATCGAATATGCACTTGATTTTTTACAAAAACTTCACATTAAAAAAATCTTCATGGTGGTAGGCCATAAGCACCACCAAATTCAAGAATATTTGAATAAAACAAAGTTTAGAGGTTTTATAGAATATTTATTTCAAGAACAACAACTAGGAATTGCTGACGCAATTAATTTAGCGGGAGATTTAGTCAAGAATGATTTTCTAGTTTTTCTGGGAGACAATCTATTTCTTGATTTGCCGTCTAATGATATACTTGAACATCATTTAAATCGTCAAGCGAATGCCACACTTCTTTTAGAAGAAAACAGAACTCCAAAAGAAACAGGAGTTGTTCTCATTGGAGAAGATGATAGGATTCTAAAAATCGAAGAAAAACCATCTGTAGTGTTCTCAAATATCATTACAACAGGCATCTATATTTTCAATCCGATAATATTCCGTGCTATTAAGGACATAAAGCCCTCATCAAGAGGAGAATTTGAAATTGCTGACGCGATTAAGAAAATTCTTGAAAAAGACAGCGGAAAAGTATATGGGTCATTTTTTGGTGGGTGGAGAAAAAATATTTCTCGAGCAAAGGATCTTTTAGATGCTAATCGTGAAGTTTTATCCCGCATTCAAGCTAGAATACTCCCAGTTACGCCAGAATTTGAATTAGTAGAAAATGGAAGTCAACTTGGATGTAATACGAAAATTATTCCTCCTGTGTTAATTGGAAAAAATGCAAAAATAGAAAAAAATACTCAGATAGGACCTTATACAACAATAGGAAGAAATACAGCAGTCGGTGCAAATTCAACAATCGAGAATTGCATAGTTTTTGACAAGGCGTATATTCCAAAAAATGCAAAACTTAGTAGTGTTGTATATCTGAACGAAGATGTTTTTGTACAAGGATAAAAGAGGGGAAAGGAGAATTCATTCAACAGTAACTGGTGCCATCTTATATTTCCTAATCACATCTGCAACGTACGCGTCAAATCCTTTTTCCTTAATAAAATCAAGATCTTCTATCAATGTTTTATGACCTGGTTTAAGGAAATCAAGCTTTACACACGTTTTATAATCTTCGTCACATTCTGCACAGGTTCTTACGTTTTTTTCTTGTTGTGCACAAACGCGAATTTTGCACTCAGGATCTCCACAAGGATGAGCTGTAGAAGTACAACATGTTTGCATAGCAGACATCTGTGGAAGAAATTCCAAAAAGCCCATTACTTCGTTGATAGGTTTGAATGGTGGAAAGACTTCTCTGAATAATTCTAAAGGTAATTCTTGAAGAGTTTCTTTTAACAAAGCAGCTAACTCACCACGTCGTTTAGCCCTCGCCTTACATTCTTTACAATTAATTCCGCAATATGCAACTAATTCTTCATCAGAATAGGCTTTTTGTTGTTCCATAAATACACCTCAATTTACTAATAATTACATGCGATTTCAATTTACATGACACTTCTAGAATAAGAAGTTTAACTTAACCTTTTCATATAAAGTTTCTAGATTCTAAAAATAGAGAGACCCCATTGCAGTTAATAAAATCTTATCACTTGTTCTCAATTCGCTATAGAATCTTATAGATTAGATAAATGTCATTATTTTCAGGAGAAGAGATATGAAGGTATAAAGCGTATTTTTCAGGATGTTCTTGAATGTAAGTTATTGTTTGCTCACACCAAGGAGAGTGTTGTCCCCAAGCAATGTAATTAACATTATAATGATTGATAATATCATCCAATCTCGTCGGTGTGTGTGGCATTCCTATGATCGCCTTTGTAGTAAGATAGGCAACTTCTTGAGAATAGCCAAGTCGTACCATGGTTACACCATTCAATTTTTCAACTTCAGCAGCAAGATCAGCACCTTGAATTTCGTATGGCTGTGTAAGAATGGTTCCCTTCGCTTGAACTAATCCGAAAATGATAAAACTAGAAGTCAAGACAATAACAAAATAAGATAATGTGTGTGGATGACGGAAGAATTGTGCAATCCTCAAATTTGCTTCAGGTTTGAATTTTTCTAGAAACCACTTCAGGGCATCTTTACAAGTTACTAGTCCATAAACATAGAGAATACTAAAAGCAGGTATAGTAAAATCGACAAATCTTACGTCTACATTTGTTAGAAACGATAGTGGTACAAAAAATATCAGAATCCATGATAAAATAAAGTATTGGCGGGATTTTAAGGCTCCTACTACTCCAGGAATCAAAAGGAAGAAATAAAGTGGAACAAGATGTTCATTTCCACCAAAAGGACCATAAAGAACAATAGAGCTGTTAAGAGGAAATGGCAAAAAAAGGTTTGTAAGGCGAGGGAGATTAAGCAGATAGTAGGTATAAGGAAAAAACAGACCAACGAATGCCGCTGAGATTTCTGGAAAACTGAAAGGAGAAACTAGTGTTATAACACTGAAATTTCCTGTATAGACAGGAAAACCTTCCCACGCGCAAATATACCTATGTGAAACATAAGTTAGATAACGATACGCTGGCCAAACAGAGTACACTGCACCTTGTACCATACTTGCCAGTATTGGCATTCTCCAAGTATTTACCGATTTTGTGGTCAAAATCCAATATATAAAAAAAAGTAGCAGTAATATGATTCCTAAATCTCTCGTAAGGGCACAAAAACCGCCTAAAAGTCCTGCCATAATTAACTGATGATAATTCTTATTGGAGACTCCTTTTATGTACCAATATAGACTAAGAAAACCAATGAACATGAATGTATTGTCCGTAAGAGAAAGTTGTGCCAAGTAAATTTGAAACCCAGATATAGCAAAAAGAAATGTTGCAAGAATGCCTTCGCGATACTTCAAGAACACCAAACTTAACAAAAAAACTACAGGGATAGACATAGTTCCAAATACGAATGAGATCAAACGGTTCGAATAAATAAAATCGAGGCCAGTAATAGTATGAATAAGAGCTCCAAGGATGGAATGAACTGGTGGGTGAAGAATAAAGGGATCTTGTGCATACAAAGAGTACACATTCATTTCAATTAGACGTTGTGAAAGCCCAGCATATCTACTATCGTCTCCAAATATGAACCATAGGTCTGAATAGACAAAAAAGCGTAATAGACCGCCCATAAAGGTTAAAATTAAAATTAATACATTATACCAGTGTTTCACACTCATTGAATTCACTCGATGAAACAACATCATAGAGCGTAGATAGCAAAAAAGTGTTTATGATGTTTTCGTAACTATTAGTTCCCATACACGTCCTATAGATAAGTCGTAATGCTTTCGACAACTGAGGCTGTGATAAATATGAAAAGTCGTTGAACTGGTAAACTACCTTCCAAAACTCTGCTAAATATCTAAAACATGATTCCTTGTCTTCTTTTGCTCCACTTATAGAGTTCGATTCCAACAACTGAAGGAAGGCATGCGATAATAATTAACACCCAATCAAGCCAAGTGAGCCACATGAACTCAAAGATAATCCCGATGTTTACTACTGCTAATTGTACTAAAGGGGTATAAATAAGACCAACTGTCCCGAAAATAACCATTCCTACGAATATATAGGTTCTAAGTGAGAAGTCTTCGCCTTTGTTAGATTGAACGATGGACATATTAATTCGGCGAATAGCGAGCACCATAAAAGATTCCACAAACACGATTGTAACAATTGCCATTGTTCTGGCCTTCTGCTGGGCCAAAGGCCATTCGGTAGATACCAATCCTACATTGTTACCCGGAAATACGGGATATAATCCAGTAAACGTTATAAAATAAATAAAAGCAACTCCGATTGCCATCAAAGCCGCGTGGAAAACCATAACCTTGAATAGTCGACGATCTATGATTTCCTGGGTATCTCTGGGCTTCTCTTGGAGTATATTACTCGTAGCTTTATCAAATACTAGTGCAAACCCTGGAAAAGTATGAGCTGACACATACAACCATTGAAGTTGGAAAGTCAAAAAACCGAAGAAATTAGGTATAAATGACATACCAAATAGGATAGCACCTTCCATCAGGTTTATGCAAATATAAAAGTAACACATCATCCTAATTTTTTGGAAAAGGTTTCTTCCCTCTTTTATGCCAGTTTTAATGGATACGAAAGAATCATCTGTAATAATGATATCTGAAGCTTGTTTTGCTACATCTGTGCCAGCAATACCCATTGCAATTCCGGCGTCTGACATGCTTAGAGCCAATGCGTCATTTACACCATCGCCAGTCATCGCTACCACTCTGTTGTCCCTCTGATATTTTGTAACGATAATTTGCTTATCTTCAGGACTTACTCGGGCAAATACTCTTGCTTTAAAGAATTCTTCATCAGTAAGTGATTTGATCTTAGAACCTTCCACGCCAATTTGATCCGCATCTTCATCGAGGATATTCAATTCTTTCGCTATTGCAGACCCTGTAACTGCGCTGTCTCCAGTGATCATCGTAACCTGCACACCTGCTGAGTGGCAGTCCTTTATTGCCTCATATACGCCTGGGCGGGGAGGATCAACAATGCACACGAATCCATCGTATATTAGGTCGCTTTCCATGTCTTCCCGAGATTCTTGGATATTGTCAGGGATTTTTTCCATGCTTTTGTGTGCAAATGAGAGTACCCTGAATCCTAATCCTGCGAATGCATTGACATGCGCAAGGACTCTTTCTTTGTCTTGTTCGGTAAATTCTTCAATGTTATTTCCTGTTAAGATCTGCGTGCAGCGAGGTATGAGCACTTCGCTAGCACCCTTGGAAAAAACAACACTTGAGTGTTTTCCTTTTAAAACTTTTGTCATTCTTTTCAATTCGGAATCGAAGGGGAATTCTACTACCAGGTCTTGATTCTTTAATAACTCATCTTCCTGTAATTCTGTCTTATAGACGAGGATCTTAATTGCGCCCTCAGTAGGTGTTCCTATTAATTCTCCATCGGTTAAATCAATTTTTGCATCGTTGTTTAACAGGCCGTTTGTTAACAGAAATTCTAAGGATTTAGAATGTGAGTTAACTGGATTGCGTACAGTTTCATCTCGGGGTAAATCTACTCTGGCTTCATCTTTAATCTTGAAGATGAATCCTTCTCTATCCAGTCCAGACCCGGTGACACCGTATAGGTTTTCACCATCCCACACACGCTTAACCGTCATTTTATTTTCAGTCATAGTTCCCGTTTTGTCGCTGCAGACCACACTTACTCTCCCCAGAGTCTCAACAGCACTTAGATCTCTGATGATTACCTTTTCTTTGGCCATTGCTAGAACACCAGTTATTAAGACAATAGTAACTAAGAGGACGATATTAATTGGCATTATAGCTAGTGCTACCACCAATCCATTGATGAGAACTGGTGCCAAATCAACCCATTCAATCACTCCTTTTGCTTGAACTCCTGGCGGCGGAAAAACGAAAAGGCTAAATATTCTAAAAGATACTGAGATTAAAAGAAGGATTCCAACAGCTAGACCTAAGTATTTTGCTAAAACATTCACTTTCTTCCTGATAGGGATCTCCCCAGTGGTTAGTTCCTCTAGTTCTCTGCTCAATTCCCCGATAACCGTATTAACACCCGTGAAAACGGCAATTACTTTGGCAGTGCCTTGCGCAACGTATGAACCCAGGAAAACCATGTTTGTCGTTTCATGTATTGATAGTTCTCCTTCCAATCCATCTGGGGCTACTTTTTTCTCCACAGGTACACTTTCTCCCGTGAGACTCGACTCATCTATCTCAAGATCTGCAGAATCAATGATCATACAATCAGCAGGAACTCGCTCTCCTTGCCTTAATAAAATAACATCACCAGGTACCAATTCGCTAGCCAGAACTGCGATTTCTTTTCCATCGCGTAGAGCAGGGATGTCATCAGCTATTAGTTCTTGTAACGCTTCAAGTTTTTTTTGTCCTCTAAATTGCTGAACTACTGCTACTACGCAGTTAGCACCTATTACTATAAACCAGGGAACTACTAACGGGAGAACATTTCCGGCATCTTGTGGTCCCAATGATAATGCAACCAGAAAGATAGCTAATGCCGCAATTAAATAAATATTAATAAGCCAATTGGAAATAGGAGAAACATAGATTTTCCAAAATGACGTCTTAACCTTCGGGAGTTCATTTACTCCATATTCTGTTAAACGTTTAGCTGCTTCTTTAGAGGAAAGACCGTTATCTCTATCAGTTTCAAGTATTTTTATTAAATCATCGGGAGTAAATTTATAGGCATTTTTATCTTCAAATAATAAATCTTCTTCTGAATTATTAACCGATGGTACCTTTTCGCTCAATATTATTCACCGAAGTTCTGCGTGAATTATAAGTAACTTTTCTTAATACTATCAAAAGTCTCAATTATTTCATTGAAACGTAATTATAAATTGTTTTTCCTCCAAGAATTTTCTTTTACTCGATTAAATAAATCATAATTGGCGAGTTATTTCTGTGGCCTTTTCTCAAATCGCTTTTTGTGCACATAAAATGCTTCGACAATCGATGGTTTTAGTCGTTTTCAAAAGTCTTTTTTGATGGATTCAAAACGCATATCCATTCGGTCTACCCGAACAAAAGATGTTCATATAACTGTTCTCTGCAATACATTCTCCTAACCTTCAAAATCTTGGAAATTCTTTGACAATTGTGATTGTAGATCCGCCAAAAGACACTTAGCTGGATGATCTGCAAACTTTAGTCCCGATCACAGATTTTAAGTACTTCCTAGCCAAGATAAAGAAAAAAATTTGTGAAATGGATGATTTTATGTCACATTCAAAACATGTAATTTTTAAAGATAAACATGAATATTAACTATAAGTCTACCGACGTTAAAGTACTTAGGTGAAGGATTCTGATGGCATTATGGACCGAGAAGTACAGACCAATAACACCAGATCAAATAGCAGGTAATAAAAAGGCTGTAAGGGATTTATTGGAATGGTATGAGGAATGGATTGAAAAAGATAGAGTTGAAGAAAAGAAAAGTAAAAAGACAGCCAAGTTTCCACTGCTCGTTGGACCTCCTGGTTCAGGAAAGACTTCAGCAGCCTATGCCTTAGCAAACACATATGGACTTGATGTCGTTGAAGTAAATGCGAGTGATAAGAGAGGACAAGTTCAAATTCAAACTATTGTCGGTTTAGCAGCAACAGAAGGTTCACTTTACTCAGGAATCAATCCTAAGAAGCTGATTCTAATTGATGAAGTTGACGGTGTCTCCGGACGAGAAGATCGCGGAGGAATAGCTACTTTAATAAGAATATTCAAAGAAGCCAAAGTTCCAATCATTGCTACAGCAAATGATCCATACAGCCAGAGATTATCATCTTTTAGAAGATATTGTGCCATTATCAAATTTACACGCTTACGTGCAGCTACAATAAAAAATGTGCTAAAAAAGATAAGTAAAAATGAAGGCATCAGCGTTGACGACAGCCTCCTATTAAAAATTGCAGATAATTCAGGCGGGGATTTGCGATCGGCCATCAATGATCTTCAAGCTATTGCAATGGAAAAAAGCGAACTTTCAGAAAAAGATTTGTCTGTTTTAACGTCAAGAGATCACAAAACTGATATTTTTAAAGCTCTTAAGGGGCTATTTTCTGCAAATACAGTAAAAGATGCACGTATGTCCGTAAGAGATCTTGATATAAGACCGGAGATGCTTCTCCTCTGGATTAATGAAAATGCTGCAAAACACGCAATAGAACCTGAAATACTTGCGCAAGTATATGATGCAATTTCAAAAGCCGACCTTTTTTGGGCCAGAATACGAAAACGACAGCATTGGACCTTGTTAAAATATGTGTATGGGCACATGATTGAAGGGGTAGCCTATCCCCTCAGAGGTCAGAGATATTCATATCAAAGATATCAATTTCCTTCGTGGATATCGAAAATGAGCCGTACAAAAGAAGGAAGGGGAGCAACCGCAGTACTTGCAGCAACTATTGGAAGAAAATGTCACACCTCTAAGGCAAGGGCGATTCAAGATTACATTCCGTATATCAAATGGATGTTTACAGATAGAGAGATGGCTGCAAAATTAACCAAATGGTTCAACTTTTCAGATGACAATCTTTCCTTACTTACAGAAAAAAAGAACATAAAAGCAATTAAAAAAGAAATTGAAAAACTTGTGCCTCCAAAACCTGTAAAACCGATAAAGAAAGAGAAGAAGACAGAGAAAACTAAAAAAGTAGAGAAAAAGAAAACAAAGGAATCAAAGAAAACAGTAGAAAAAGAGTCAAAAAAGGTAGTGAAAAAAGTAAGAAAAAAATTGGCAGCACCTTCAAAAGCAGAAGAGGAAAAACCAGAGCATACACGGTTAGATAAATGGCTTGGGCTATGACTTTTATCGTCCCATGCCTGTCATCCATCCCCTTCATAGGAGACGTCAGGCCCCTCGGGTTCAGTCTCATGCACAAGAACGTGTTATCAGCGGAAAGCGGATAACATTCCGTCTTATGGCTTATAAATATTCCAACTTTATGGTAGAGCTTCATTAAATTTATTAAGCAGTTATATTTTACGTATATAATGGGGTGAAAAAAAAGAATGTCGAGGAGGAAGTGTGTGTACTGTGGGAAGGTTATTTCTGATTCAAAATCAGTTGCGAAGTTAGTGGAAATTACAACGCGACGGAAAAATGTCATAAAGCGGTGGGCGTGCAAGCGGCATTGACTTTTATCGTCCCTGCATCTGTCATCCATTCCCTTCGTTGAAGGCGTCGGACCTCTCGGGTTCAGTCTCATGCGCCAAAGAGCATAAATAATTGAGGATTTACCCGTTAACTCTATAGAGGGAGAATTATCCTATCTGACTGAGTTCCGAGGGAGTATATGAAAGCCTCTTGCACCCGGTTTTTGTTATCACGATATCATCTTCTAACCGAACGCCACCTAGATCCTTAATATAAAGTCCCGGCTCAATTGTGATTACCATATTAGGTTCTAACAACGGTTCAGAATACGGAGTCTTTCTAGAAATTATTGGCCCGACATCGTGAACTTCTATGCCGAGAGGATGTCCTGTGGCATGGATAAAGAGTTTCTTTTCATCAAAACCAAATTCTTCGATCGTAGATCTGGCTATTTCGTCAAGAGTATAAGCGGGAATCCCAGGTTTTGCGGCTTTAATTGCACGTTCTTTTGCCTCATAGACAGCTTCGTACATCTGACGAGCCTTTTCTGTAGGTGTCCCCGTATAGAAAGTCCAGGTCTGATCTGAGGACGCAGGTGAGGGATCTGTTATAAAAACACCCATGTCAATTAACAACAATTCATTGTGTTTTAGTCTCTCGAAAGATGAAGGAACATGGTGAGGGCTTGCTGCATCTGGACCAACACCTACAATCGTATCAAATGAGGGTTCCCCAACTTTCTTGGCCCGACAATCTATTTCGGAGAGTATCTCGCGCTCAGACATGCCAACGCGGACGAAATTTGGAACATCTTCTAAGATTTCAAGGGTGTATTTACAAGCCATTTCATGTGCACTTATTTCAGAATCTGTTTTAATCGTGCGCAGTTTTTTTAGAAATGATGCAGCAGGTTTAAATTCGATTTCAGGAAACATAGTTTTTAACTTATTTACTTCTCCATACGTTGCGAGATCAAATGTACCATCTCGACCAAGCGGATCATCAACATAATTTAGAATAACTGTAGCAGAGTTATCTGAGAACTGAGAGAACTCAGTTTTTATTTG